>DATGHB010000040.1:0-5665 GCA_035308265.1 Roseiarcus sp. | reverse complement strand
GGGGTTTCTTACGGCGGGGCGCTGGCGCTGGCGCTCGGCTATTGTCTGGGATCGATTCCGTTCGGGCTCGTGCTGACCCGGCTCATCGGGGCCGGCGATTTGCGCGCGATCGGCTCCGGGAACATCGGCGCGACCAATGTCTTGCGCACCGGCCGCAAGGGGCTTGCGGCGGCGACGCTCGCGCTCGACGCCTTGAAGGCGACGCTGGCCGTCGTGGTCGCGTGGGCGGCGTTCGGACCGCCGACGGCGCTGGCGGCCGCGGCGGGCGCGGTCCTTGGCCACATGTATCCGGTCTGGCTCAAGTTCCGCGGCGGCAAAGGGGTCGCCACCTATCTTGGCGGCCTGATCGGCATTGGCGTTATTGGACCAGCTTGGCCGGCGGCGATCGTGTTCGCTCTCGTCTGGCTCGCGGTCGCGGCGCTCACCCGTTACTCGTCCGCGGCGGCGCTGGCGGCGACCGTCGCTTCGCCGCTCGCGCTGGCGGCGAGAGGGGAGGGCGGCGCGGCTTTGGCGTTCGCCGCGCTCACGGCGCTGATCTGGTTCAAGCACAGCGCGAACATCGTCCGCCTTCTCAACGGCGCCGAATCGAAAATCGGGCAGAAAAGCTAGGGGGATGGCCAGCAAACCCGAGGTGCGCCTTACCGACCAGCAGCGCTTCGACTGGCTGCGGCTCGTGCGCTCCGAGAACGTCGGCCCGCGAACCTTTCGGGCTCTCGTCACCAATTTTGGCGGCGCACGGGCGGCGCTGAACGCGCTGCCGGGTCTCGCCCGGCGCGGCGGCGCGTCGCGCGAGATCCGCGTCGCTTCGGTCGAGGAGATCGAAAAGGAGCTCATCGCCGCGCGCAAGCTCGGTGTGCGCTTCATCGCGCTCGGCGAGCCGGACTATCCGCCGGCGTTGCGGCAGATCGATTCCGCGCCGCCGGTTCTCGCGCTGCGCGGCCACGCGGAGGCGTTGCGCAAGGCGGCGGTTGCAATTGTGGGCTCCCGCAACGCTTCAGCCGCGGGCCTGACCTTCGCCGAGCGACTTGCCCGCGGTTTGGGGCAGGCTGGTTACGTGATCGTCTCGGGGCTGGCGCGGGGGATCGATCAGCGCGCCCATCTCGCGAGCCTGGAGACTGGCGCCGTCGGGGTGCTCGCCGGCGGACATGGAAAGCCCTATCCTGGCGACGCTGTGCCGCTGATGGAGCGGATGGTCGAATCCGGCGCGATCCTGTCTGAAATGCCGATCGAGTGGGAGCCGCGCGGGCGAGACTTCCCGCGCCGCAACCGCATCGTGTCCGGCCTCGCCCTGGGCGTCGTCGTGGTTGAAGCGGCGCGAGGCTCGGGCTCCCTCATCACCGCAAGATTCGCGCTCGATCAGAACCGCCAGGTCTTCGCCGTCCCGGGCTCTCCCCTCGATCCGCGCGCCGAAGGAACCAACGATCTCCTGAAGCAGGGAGCCTCGATCTGCACTGGCCCGGACGACGTGCTGACCGCGCTCGAGCCGGTCCGCTCGAGCGACGATCTCGCCGCCCTGCGCGAGGCCGGCGGCGAGCCCGGCGAACCGCTTTGGGGGGAGCAGGCGCTCTATGGGGTCGACCCGGAATCGACGCCGCGAACCCAGCCCGGCGATGAATTCGAGGATATGAGCGGAGCGCCCTACAGAAGCGGCGGCGAAGCCCAGGCCGCACGCGAGCGGATCATCGCCTTGCTCGGCCCATCGCCGATCACGCTCGATGAACTGGCCCGGGCGGCGGAGGCTCCCGCGCGCGCGGTGCGGGTGGCGCTGCTCGAACTCGAGCTGGCGGGGCGCGTCGAATATTCGGGCGACCGCGTCGCCTTGCGGGCGATCGCCGACTAAACGTCAGCCCGACCGAAGCTCAATCGAACGACGTGCCGCCGTGATGCAGTCCGGTCGCGGACTCGTAGGGCTGCTCGTCCGCGCGTTCGGCCTCGGCGACGGCGTTGGTGCGGACAAATATTTCACTCTCCGCCTTGGCCATCCCGAGGAAATAAGCCAGGAGCTCAAGGCGACCGGCGATCGCCATGGCCTCGAGCTGGGCGGTCATGTCGGTGATGTAGCGCGCGACATCAAGCGCCTCCCGCGTCACCGCCGCGTCAGACGGATCGTCGCCGCTTCTGGGCGGTCTCGCCGGAGCGCCCCTTCCGGCTCTCCCATTCTCTCCGCGTTTCCGCCTCGGGAAACCCAAATCCTCGACCATTGGATAAAACTGTTCCATTCGGGCGGACACCTTCCCAATCCCCGCTTCCAGGAAGACTGTCTTCCTCGAGTCGCCCAGCGCACGATTCGGGCTCGGCCCCGTTTACAAGCCCATGAGACGCTTAATTTTAATCCAAAAACAAGTCGTTCTCGACAATATTGCGCGGCCGCCGCATCCACAATTATGTTGAGACCGGGCTACGATCGGCGGGTCCGATCGCGCGCCGGGTCGACTGCCAGCCCACCAAGCCGGTCCAGCGCGCCCTGGAGAATATAGGCGGCGGCCATCCTGTCGACCACCCGCGCGCGCCTTGCGCGCGAAACATCATTGGCGATCAGCGACCGGGTGACGACGACGGTCGAGAACCGCTCATCCCACAATACGATCGGCAGCCGGCTCCGCGTCGACAGATTGCGCCCGAAAGCCCGCGTCGATTGGGCGCGTGGATTGTCGCGGCCGCTGAGATCGAGAGGCAGCCCAAGGACGATTCCCGCGACTTCGAACTCCGAGAAGATCGCGATCAGGGCCTCGGCGTCCCGGGCGAACGCGGCGCGCGGCAGGGTCTTGAGGGGCGAGGCGAGGCGGCGCTCGACGTCGGAGATCGCAACGCCGATGGTCTTGGCCCCGAGGTCGAGGCCGGCCAGGCGTCCCTTCGGAGGGAGGCTCAAGGCGAGATCTTCGATCGCGAGCGGGGAGCGCATCGGCGACGAGCGCGCTATCACGGGGCCGCGCGCAAGTCGACGGCGGCGAAGGCGGCCGGCGCATCCAGGGATATGGCAGGCGGGTCTCACATGGCTCGTTTGCCAGCCAAATATCGGCGATGTATGAGGAGCGCGCCCGCTTTTCCCTGGGGTTCGGGAGCTTTGGATGTCGGTCGATCTCAACGCCGTCCGCCGCATCGCGCATCTCGCGCGCATCGAGGTGAGCGAAGCTGAGACCCCGCATCTGCAAGACGAGATCAACGCGATTCTCAAGTTCGTCGAGGCGCTCGACACGGTCGATGTCGAGGGCGTCGAGCCGATGACCTCGGTTGCTCCCATGCGGCTGCCGATGCGCGAAGACATCGTCACCGACGGCGATATTGCGCAGAAGGTGCTCGCCAATGCGCCGCGGACCGAGGACGGCTTCTTTGTCGTTCCCAAAGTGATCGAGTGATCCGCCGAGGCGGACGCGCGTCTTTCCAAGGATTCCAGTTTGACCGACCTGACCTCGCTCACGCTCGCAGAAGCGCGCGACCGTCTCAAGTCCCGGGCGATTTCCGGCCTTGAGCTCACCAGGGCCCATCTCGAGGCGATGGAGCGCGCCAGGGGGCTCAACGCTTTCGTCGCCGTCACCGCGGACAAGGCGCTTGAAATGGCGCGCGCTAGCGACGCGCGCTTGGGGCGAAAAGAGGCGGGCCCGCTCGAGGGCGTCCCGATCGGCGTCAAGGACCTTTACGCCACGGAAGGGGTCCACACGCAGGCGTGCAGCCATATCCTGGAAGGCTTCAGGCCGCCCTACGAATCGACGGTCACCGCGAATATGTGGCGCGACGGCGCGGTGATGCTGGGCAAGCTCAATATGGACGAGTTTGCGATGGGCTCGTCGAACGAGACGTCCTGTTACGGGCCTGTCGCTTCGCCCTGGCTGCCGCCCAACTGGAGCTCCGACCGGGCGCGCGCGGCGCTTGGTTCGGGCAGGCGAGGCCTGTTGACGCCGGGCGGCTCGTCCGGCGGCTCTGCGTCCGCCGTCGCCGCGCGCCTCTGTCTCGCTGCGACCGCGAGCGACACCGGCGGCTCGATCCGCCAGCCGGCCGCGTTCACCGGCATTGTCGGAATCAAGCCGACTTACGGCCGCTGCTCACGCTACGGAATGGTCGCCTTCGCCTCATCGCTCGATCAGGCCGGACCGCTCGCGCGGACCGTGCGCGACGCCGCGATCATGCTGAGGTCGATGGCCGGGCCGGACGTTAAGGATTCGACCTGCTCGCCGGCCTCTGTTCCCGACTATGAGGCGGCGGTCGGGCGGTCGGTGAAAGGCATGACGATCGGCGTGCCGAAGGAGTACCGCCTCGAGGGGATGAGCGACGAAATCGAGCGCTTGTGGTGGCAGGGCTCGGAGTGGCTTCGCGCCGCCGGCGCGCGTGTGGTCGACGTCAGCTTGCCCCACACGGCCCATGCGCTGCCCGCTTATTATATAGTGGCGCCGGCGGAAGCCTCCAGCAATCTCGCGCGCTACGACGGTGTGCGCTATGGCCTCAGGGAACCCGCCTCCGACATCATCGACCTTTACCAGAAGACCCGGGCCAGGGGGTTCGGAGCGGAAGTGCGCCTGCGTCTCATGATCGGCACCTATGTTCTCTCCGCCGGCTATTACGACGCCTATTATGTCCGGGCGCAGAAAATCCGCACCCTGATCAAGCGCGACTTCGAGCGGGTCTTTGCCGACGGCGTCGACGCGATCCTGACGCCCGCCACGCCGTCCGCCGCCTTTGGGATCGGCGAGAAGTCGGAAAATCCGGTCGAAATGTACCTGAACGACGTCTTCACAGTGACCGTCAACATGGCGGGTCTGCCGGGACTGGTCGCGCCCGCTGGGCTCTCGAGCGCGGGCCTGCCGCTTGCGCTGCAGCTGATCGGCCGTCCGTTCGACGAGGAGACGCTGTTCTCGCTTGGCGAGACGATCGAGCAGTCGGCGGGCCGGATGACGCTTCCGGCGCCGTGGTGGAATTGAGGCGTCTGCGCCCGTCCGGCGAACTTCGAACGAGAGTTGAGCCCCATGAGCATGGCCAAAGATAGGGCGAGCGCGAACCACATCAAAGGCGCAACCGGCGATTGGGAGGTGATTGTCGGTCTTGAGGTTCACGCCCAGGTGACATCGCGCTCGAAGCTGTTCTCGGGCGCTTCGACTGCGTTCGGCGGCGAGCCCAACTCGCATGTTTCCCTGGTCGATGCGGCGATGCCGGGCATGCTGCCGGTGATCAACCGCGCATGCGTGGCTCAGGCGGTGCGCACCGGCCTTGGCCTCAAAGCCACAATCAACCGGCGCTCGACCTTCGACCGCAAGAATTATTTCTATCCCGATCTGCCCCAGGGCTATCAGATCTCCCAATACAAGAGCCCGATCGTGGGCGAGGGGGAGATCGAGGTCGATCTCACGCCCGACCATTCGATCAGGGTCGGGATCGAGCGCCTGCATCTTGAGCAGGATGCGGGCAAGTCGCTGCACGATCAGTCGCCGACGATGAGCTTCGTCGACCTCAACCGCTCAGGCGTCGCTCTGATGGAGATCGTCTCCAAGCCCGACCTGCGTTCCGCCGACGAAGCCAAGGCCTATGTCGGCAAGCTGCGCACCCTTCTGCGCTATATCGGCTCCAGCGACGGCGACATGGAGAAGGGCAACCTGCGCGCCGACGTCAATGTCTCGGTCCGACGCCCCGGAGAGGCGCTTGGCACGCGCTGCGAGATCAAGAACGTCAACTCCAT
>DATGHB010000039.1:0-3664 GCA_035308265.1 Roseiarcus sp. | reverse complement strand
AGCCATCGGGCGTCAAGTGGAATCGCTGGAAGGGCCGCTTTGGGGAGAGCGACGCAACGAGCGCCTGCCGGCCTTAGTTTCGTTTTAGTCTCGCGCCCCAATGTTTTCAGGGCCTTGCGACCCGATTTAGGTTCGCCGTGTAACTTCCAAGAAGGCGGCCCCTTCGAGCGGCTCAGCTCTACGCGGCCCGAGCCTCGGTCTCGGCGCGCTTCTTGGCGATCTCTCGCTTGAGCTCAACGGCGCGATCGGAAAGCTCCGAGTCCTTGGCCTTGACGAGAAAGTCGTCGAGGCCGCCGCGATGCTCGACCGAACGCAGCGCCGCGGCGCTGACACGCAGGCGCACTGCGCGCTCGAGCGCATCGGAGACGAGCGTAACCTGGACCAGATTGGGCAAGAAGCGGGTGCGCGTCTTGCGGTTGGAATGGCTGACCTTGTTGCCGGATTGAACGGCCTTGCCGGTCAGCTCGCAGCGGCGCGACATCGAAATAATCCTTCAGACGAAAAGCTCCGGCTGGAAGCGGCAAACACAAAAGCGGGCCGCTCCGTTCCGGAAGCGTCCCGCCGCCGCATGGCCTCAGCTCACAGGTTGGCGGGTCTATAGGGGAAGGGGTTTCCGGCGTCAAGCTCGCGCTCGACAGACCGTCCCGCCGCCCCTACCCTCGCGCCATGCAACACGGACAGGCGAGCCGAACGGCGGTCGGCGCGGCGGGACACCGGGCGGCGCACCAGATTCTCGAACATGGGTTCATCTTCGCCGATCCGCTCGCGCTCCCCATCCTCGGGCCGGACGCGGATGAAGCCATCGCGCTTGGCCGGGAGCGGCCGGAGCGTCGGCCCCTGCGCTTCTTCATCGCCATGCGCAGCCGCTTTGCCGAGGATTCGGCGCGGGCCGCGATCGAGCAGGGGCTGCGGCAGATCATCGTGCTCGGCGCCGGTCTCGACACCTTCGCCTACCGTCTCGAGCCGGCCCGCGATCTCTGCGTCTTCGAGCTCGATCATCCCGCGACGCAAGCCGACAAGCGACGACGGCTCGCCGAAGCGCGGATCGCCGAGCCCGAGAACGTCGCCTATGTTGCGCACGATTTCGAGCATGGAAGCATGATCGCCGCGCTCACAGCCGCCGGATTCGACCCGGACAGGCGGACCTTCGTCATCTGGCTCGGCGTCACGCCCTATCTGACGAAAGAGGCGCTGTTCGCGACGCTCGGCGAATTGGCGAGCTTCCCCGGCGGGGCGGAGGTCGTGTTCGACTACGCCAATCCGCCCGACCGGATCGAAGACGCCGCAACGCGGAATTTTCATCAGCGGATGGCCGAGCAGGTGGCGGCGAGCGGCGAGCCGTTCCGGTGCTATGTCGACTCGGCCGAGCTTCATGCCCGCGCGCGTGATCTGGGCTTCCCCGAAATCGAGGATCTCGACAGAACAGCGCTCGCCGGCCGCTATCTGCCCAGCCTGCCCGCTCCGCCGCCGGGGCCGGGAGGACATGTCGTGCGGGTGGCGACCCGGTAGCTCTTCGCTTCCGGGAGTCCCGTGCTCATCCGCGGTTTCACCCGCCGTCTTCGCTCGGAGGGAGAAGGGAGAGCGCTCAGGTTTGCGGTTGCGGCTCGAGGCCGCCGTGGTCGGGGCCGATCGGCCGCGGCTTGCCGGTCGAGGGCACCGCGGCGCGTGGCGCGGCCGGCGGCTCCCGGTGATCGGTCGCCGATTCGCGGACCGGCCTCACCCCCTGCAGGAGGCCGACGATCTCCTCGCCGGTCAGCGTCTCGAACTCCATCAGCCCCGACGCAAGCGTCTCAAGGTCCGCGCGCCGCTCGGTCAGGATGCGGGTCGCCGTCTCGTGGGCTTCCTGCACGAGGCGCCGCACTTCCTGGTCGATCGTCTCCGCCGTCGCCTCCGAGATGTTCTGCTGGCGCCCGAGCGAATAGCCGAGAAACACCTCGTCCTGGTTCTCGCCGTACATGACCGTGCCAAGCTTGTCGGAGAAGCCGAGCCTCGTCACCATCGCGCGGGCGATCTTGGTCACCTGCTGGATGTCGCCGGCGGCGCCCGAGGTCACCTTGTCCTTGCCGAACACCAGCTCCTCGGCGACGCGGCCGCCCATCGACATCGCCAGCATGGCGATGAGCTCCTCATAGCTTTGCGAGATCTGATCGCGCTCGGGCAGCGACTGCACCATGCCGAGCGCCCGGCCGCGCGGAATGATCGTCGCCTTGTGGATCGGGGTCGAAGCCGGCATCGAGACCGAGACCAGCGCGTGGCCCGCCTCGTGATAGGCGGTCAGCCGCTTTTCCTCTTCGGTCATGATGAGGGTGCGCCGCTCGGCACCCATCATGATCTTGTCGCGCGAATCCTCGAATTCCTGCCGCGTGACGACGCGCTTGCCCCGCCTTGCCGCGAGCAGCGCCGCCTCGTTGACCAGATTCATCAAATCCGCGCCCGAAAAGCCCGGCGTTCCGCGCGCGACCACCTTAAGGTCGACGTCCGGCCCGAGCGGCACCTTGCGTACATGGACCCGCAGGATCTTCTCGCGGCCGATGAAATCCGGGTTCGAGATCACGATCTGACGGTCGAAGCGACCGGGCCTCAAGAGCGCCGGGTCGAGCACGTCGGGTCGGTTGGTCGCGGCGATGATGATGATGCCTTCGTTCTGCTCGAAGCCGTCCATCTCGACCAGGAGCTGATTGAGCGTCTGCTCGCGCTCGTCGTTGCCGCCGCCGAGGCCCGCCCCGCGATGGCGCCCAACCGTGTCGATCTCGTCGATGAAGATGATGCATGGCGCGTTCTTCTTCGCCTGCTCGAACATGTCGCGCACCCGGCTCGCGCCGACGCCGACGAACATTTCGACAAAATCGGAGCCCGAAATGGTGAAGAACGGCACGTTGGCTTCGCCCGCCACCGCGCGGGCGGTCAGGGTCTTGCCGGTGCCTGGCGGGCCGACCAGCAGGACACCGCGGGGGATGCGGCCTCCGAGTTTCTGGAATTTCTGAGGGTCACGCAGGAATTCGACAATTTCCTGCAAATCCTCCTTCGCTTCGTCGACGCCCGCGACGTCCTCGAACGTCACCCGCCCCTGCGCTTCGGTCAGGAGCTTGGCCTTCGACTTGCCGAATCCCATCGCCTTGCCGGCCCCGCCCTGCATCTGCCGGGTCATATAGATCCAAAGCCCCAGGAACAGGAGCACCGGCAGTACGCTGGAGACGATGGTGAGCAGCCAGTTGTTGCCGTCGGAAGGCGGCTTGGCGGTGATCGTAACGTCCTTCTTGTAGAGCGTCTGGATGAGGGTCGGGTCATTGGGCGCGTAGGTCTGGAACGACCGCCCGTCCTTCATGTGGCCGGCGATCTCGGGACCCGCGATCGTTACGTCGCGAACGTTGCCGGCGTCGGCGTCGGTCAGGAGCTGGCTGAAGGTGATCTCGCTCGACGACGACTTCTGGCCCGGGCTCTGGAACAGGGTCACGAGCGCCAGAACGAGCAGGAAGATGATCACCCACAGGGCGAAATTTCGGTAGTTTGCGTTCATGGCCTTCCCGTCACGGAGCGGTCGCCTGGGTTTGCGCGGACGCTCCCGACCCTGTTCCTGCCATTTAAGCGCGCCCGGCCGAATTGCCAAGAGAACTCATTTTATCTCAATAACCAGTGAAGGCCGAAATTGTTGCTTTTTGGCGGC
>DATGHB010000038.1:0-2640 GCA_035308265.1 Roseiarcus sp. | reverse complement strand
TTGAAGCCGAGCTTGGCCATCCAGTTGAGGAACGGATATTCGTTGCCGGCGAACCAAACTCCGAGGGTGTGGCCTTTGAGGTCCTGGGGCGTCTTGATGCCGGTGTCGGCGCGGCAGGTGAGTTCGAGGCCGGAGCGCTTGAACGGTTGGGCGATGTTGACCATCTCCGCGCCTTTTTCGCGCGCCGCCAGCGCCGCCGGCATCCAGTCGACCACCACGTCCGCGCCGCCGCCGACCAGCACCTGCTCGGGCGCGATGTCGGGCCCGCCGGGCTTGATCGTCACGTCGAGGTTCTCGTCCTTGTAGAAGCCCTTGTCCTTGGCGACGTAATAGCCGGCGAACTGAGCGTCGGTGACCCATTTGAGCTGCAGCGTGACCTTGTCGGCCGCATGCGCCGCGCCCGCGGCCAGCATGGCCGCCATGGCGGCGGCTGCCATCATGTACTTCTTCATTTTTACGACCCTCCGGTTGAAAGCGGCCTCCCTGCCGCCGATTGAGCTTAAAAAAACACGAGATGAGCGTTGAAATCAAGCCTCCTTCGCGCGATACGACGGGTGCCAGAACGTCACCTTGCGTTCGACGCCGGCGACCAGCGCATAAAACAGCGAGCCGGTGACCGCCGCGACCACGATCGTCGCCCACACCATGTCGATCTGGAGCCGGCCGACCTCGGCCGAGATGCGGAAGCCCATGCCCACGATCGGGGTGCCGAAGAACTCCGCGACGATTGCGCCGATCATCGCCAGCGTGGTGTTGATCTTGAGCGCGTTGAAGATGAACGGCATGGCCACCGGCAGGCGCAGAGCGAGGAGCGTCTGCCAATAGTCGGCGCCGTAGGTCTTCATCAGATCCTGCTCCATCGCGCCCGCACTGGACAAGCCCGCCACCGCGTTCACCAGCATCGGGAAGAAGGTCATCACCACGACCACGGCCGCCTTCGACTGCCAGTCGAAGCCGAACCACATCACCATGATCGGCGCAATGCCGACGATCGGCAGCGCGGACACCAGATTGCCGATCGGGAGCAGGCCCTGCTGCAGAAATTGCGAGCGGTCGATCAGGACCGCGACGATAAACCCGGCGAGCGAGCCGATGACATAGCCGGCGATCACGCCCCGGATCGTCTGGTTGAAATCGGCGGCGAGAGTGGGAACCGACGTGGCGAGCCGCATCGCGATCGCGGAGGGCGGAGGCAGGATGATCGCCGGCACATGGAGAAGCCGGACCCCTGCCTCCCAGAGAGCAAGCACCGCAAGGCCGAAGACGACCGGAGGCAGAAGATTGCCGAGGCGCGAAGACGTCATGACGAGAACGCCATGCGCCGCTGGGTGATCCGCCCGGCGATTCCGATCACCCCGACCAGCGCGGCCGACAGAATCGCGGCGGTGAAGAGCGCCGCCCAGATCTGCACCGTCTGCCCATAATAGGAACCCGCGAGCAGCCGCGCGCCCAAGCCCCCGTCCTCGCTCTTGGTCACTTCAGCGACCACCGCGCCGACCAGCGCCGCCGCCACGGCAACCTTCATGCTGGCGAAGAAGAAGGGAGCGCTGGCCGGCGCCCTGAGCTTCAGGAAAGTCTGCGCCCGGCTCGCCGAATAGGTGCGCATGAGGTCGAGCTGCAAGGTCTCCGGCGAGCGGAAGCCCTTGACCATGCCGACCGTCACCGGAAAGAACGAGAGATAGGCGGCGATCGCCGCTTTGGGCGCAATTCCGGTGATGTTGAACTGATTCAGGATGACCACAATCATCGGCGCGAGCGCGATGATCGGCACTGTCTGCGAAGCGACGATCCACGGCATCATCGAGCGGTCGAGCCAGCGCATGGAGACGATGAGAACGGCGAGGCCGACGCCGAGCGCCGAGCCGATGATCCAGCCGATCAGGGTTTCCTCGAGCGTGATCGCCCCATGATAGACGAGGCTGCGCTTGGAAGTGGGCGGGGTTAGGAACACGAGCTTATAGAGTTCGGTTGCGACCTGATGGGGCGCGGGCAGCTTCGGCCGCTCCATGTTCAGCGAGCCCTCGATGAGCTCCTGGGTGGAATAGGCGGTGCGGCCGGAATTGGCGAACAGGTCGCGCTGAAGCTGGGCGTTCATGAGCGCCGCGGCGACGTACCAGATCATGAGGATCGCGAGGATGACGGCGGCGACGGGGAGCGCGGATTTCACTGCGTCCTCCTCATCCCGAAAGCGCTATCCGTCATACGAGTGACCCTCGCGCAAGCCCTGCCTGACCCGGTTGGCGATCGCCAGAAACTCCGGAGTCTCGCGAATCTCGAGCTGCCGGTCGCGCGGGAAATTGCAGTCGATGACGTCGCAGACGCGGCCGGGCCGTGGCGACATGACGACGATGCGGGTCGACAGGAACACGGCTTCCGGAATGGAATGGGTGACGAACAGCACCGTCTTGCCGGTCACGTCCCAGAGGCGCAGCAATTGCTGGTTCAGCATGTCGCGCACGATCTCGTCGAGGGCGCCGAACGGCTCGTCCATCAACAGAAGATCGGGATCGAAGGATAGCGCGCGCGCGATCGACGCGCGCTGCTGCATGCCGCCCGACAACTGCCAGGGATATTTCTTGCCGAAACCGGAGAGGTTGACGAGCTCGAGCCCCTTGGCGACGCGCGCTTCCCGCTCGGCCT
>DATGHB010000037.1:0-23284 GCA_035308265.1 Roseiarcus sp. | reverse complement strand
GATCTGCATCACGCAGGTTCAAAGCCGGCAGGTGATCCGGGCGATCTCGCGTCCGGGCGGCAGCGTGCCGCTGCACCGTTCCGCGGCCGGCAAGGCCATACTCGCGAGGATGTCGGAGTTCGAAGTCGACGAATTGCTCGGCAAGCAGGCCCCCCCGCGAGCCGAAAGATTGTCGGCGCAAGCGTGGCGGAAGCTTCGCGCCGAGCTCCGCGAGGTTCGATCCCGTGGTTATGCGTTCGATGACGAGCAGGTCGCCGCCGGCCTGCGCTGCATAGCGGCTTCGATCGCCGACGAAAACGGCTCGGCCCCGGGCGCCGTTTCGATCGCCGGCCCGGCGATGCGGCTGACCGACCAGCGCCTGCCCCGGCTCGCGGCGCTGGTGGTGGCGGCAGGCGAAGCCATGACCCGGGAATTCGGAGGGACGAAGCGTTCCGGAAGTTCGACCGGCCAGTCTCTGATGCCCGTGTAGTCCCGTGGGATGGCCTCGACCCGGTTGGCGAGCGGGCGGGCGCGGCCCCCGCCGCTCAGGGTCTTGTCCACGAGCTCGAACTATTTCGTCGACACGCTTTACCCATGCTAGATTCGCCGCGCTGTCATCCGCCTTCAAGACGATCCGAGGCCGAACATGCTTCACGCTCTGCGCTCGCTCGCCGTCCTCATGGTCCTGATTGGGACAGGCGCCTTCGCGGCTGAAATCAAACCGTTCGCGCGCGAGGAGATGGCCAGCGACGCCGTGCGGCTCACCGAGACTCTGCGCATCGCGACTGCGGCGATCGGCGCGGAGGTCAAGGGAAAGACGCCCAAGCAATTGCTCAGCGAAGCCGCCAAGGCTGTCGCCGGCGGCGACTTCGCCGCCGCGGAGAAGCTCGCTGGCGCGGCGATCACTGCGGCGCCGAAGGACCCTGCGAACTGGCTCGCCTACGCCGCTGTCGCGGCCGCGGCGGACGACGCCAAGGCGAACGACCGCTACGAACTGGTCACGCGCGGAGCGACGGCGGCCTATGCCGCTTATCAGCATTCGACAAAGCCAGACGCGCAGGCCGCGGCGCTCGCCGCGCTCGCCGACCTGCTCGCGCGCCATGAACAATGGCGCCCGGCGCTCGACGCATTGAAGGCCTCACTCGACCGCCGCGACTCGATCGATGTGCGCAAGACCTATGAAGCGATGCGCGCCGAGCACGGGTTCCGCATTCTCGACTACAAGATCGAGAACGAGTCGGCCCTGCCGCGCGTCTGCTTCAACTTCTCCGAGCCGCTCGCGCGCCGGACCGATTTTTCGCCCTATGTCGCGGTGTCCGGCTCATCGGACACAGCGATCTCGAACGAGGATCAGCAGATCTGCGTGGAAGGTCTCAAGCACGGCGAGCGGTACGCGATCGTGCTGCGCCAGGGCCTGCCCTCCGCGGTCGGCGAATCCCTGCTCAAGTCCGCTGACTATGAAATCTACGTGCGCGACCGCTCGCCGCAGGCGCATTTCGCCGGCCGCGCCTATGTGCTCCCGCGCCAGGGCCAGAAGGGGGCGCCGCTCGTCACCGTCAACACGGCGAAAGTTTCTATCGACGTCTACCGGGTTGGCGACCGGAACCTGCTCGCGACCGTCAATCGCGACGATTTCCTCAAACCCATCGACTCGTCGCGCGCCGAGGAGATCGCCTCGCAGGACGGCGCGAAAGTCTGGAGCGGGACGATGGACGTCGCCTCCGCGCTCAATCAGGACGTCGTGACCGACTTTCCGGTGCTCGAGGCGGTCGGCAAGCTCGAGCCCGGCGTCTATGTCATCACCGCGCGGCCGTGGAAGGGCGCGTTGAATCCGGGCGATTCGGATACAGGCGAGAGCGTGCAGCTCGCCGCACAATGGATGGTGGTCTCCGACCTGGGGCTGACCGCAATTTCCGGCGAGGGCGGGGTGCACGCACTTGTGCAATCCCTGGGCTCCACCGCGCCGCTTGCCGGCGTCGAGCTCAGGCTGATCGCGCGCAACAATGAAGTGCTTGCCACGAAGACGACCGGCGCGGACGGGCGGGTCGATTTCGACCCCGGCCTCTCGCGTGGGCTCGGCGGCTCGGCGCCGGGCCTTCTGGTCGCTGCGCTCGGCGGCGACTACGGCTTTCTCTCCCTCGCTCAGAACGCTTTCGACCTCACCGACCGCGGCGTCGCCGGCCGCGATCCGCCCGCCGGACTCGACGCGTTCCTGTACACCGAGCGCGGCGTCTACCGCTCGGGCGAAACCGTGTTCGCCACCGCGCTTCTGCGCGATTCGAAGGGCGTCGCGAAATCCGGCTCGGCTCTGACGCTCGTCGTCAAGCGGCCGGATGGGGTCGAGTACAGGCGTGCGACCTTGCCCGATGAGGGCCTCGGCGGGCGCTCATATGCGATACCGCTGCCGCCCGGCTCGGCGGCGGGAACATGGTCGATCGAAGCCTTCGCCGATCCGAAGGGCGCGACCATCGGGCGGGTCGAATTTCTGCTCGAGGACTACATTCCCGAGCGGCTCGATTTCACTCTCCATCCGGCGAAGCCGGTCGTCGATCCCGGCGAGCCGGTCGAGTTCTCGCTCGACGCGCGCTTTCTCTACGGCGCGCCGGCGAGCGGGCTCGACGTCACCGGCTCGATTCGCCTGCAAGCGGTCGAGGGCGGGGCGCTGGCCGGCTTTCCGGGCTATGTCGCCGGCCTCGCCGACGACGATTTCACCGCGATCGAGAACCAGTTCTCCGACGACGTTCAGACCGACGACAAGGGCCACGCCGACCTTTCGGTGGACTTGCCGGAAGGAACGAGCACACGCCCGCTTCAGGCCAAGCTGATCGTCGATGCCGGCGAGCCCGGCGGCCGCACGGTCGAGCGCACGCTCATCCTGCCGGTGAGGTCGAAAGGCGTGGCGATCGGGATCAAGACGGACTTCGACACGTCGCTGAGCGCGGGCGACGTCGCGACCTTCGAGGCGATCGCCGTTCAGCCGGACGGCAAGCGCGTCGCGCGCAAAGGCGCGGCCTGGTCGCTCTATCAGGTCCTGAATGACTACCAGTGGTTCAACGCCGACGGCCGCTGGAGCTATGAGCCGGTCAAGTCCTCGAAGCGGATCGCCAGCGGAACGATCGACATCGGCGCCGACGCGCCGGCTAAAATCATGAGCCGCGTCGGCTGGGGCGCGCACCGTCTCGACATTAAGACGCTCGACGGCGAGGAGACGAGCGTCACGTTCGATGTCGGCTGGTCGGGAACCGCCAGCGCCGACACACCCGACAATGTCGTCGTGACCCTCGACAAGACGAACTACGCGGCGGGCGAAGAGGCGAAATTGCGCGTCGCCTCGGCGTTCGCCGGCAAGGCGACCATCGCGCTCGTCGGCGACAAGATCGAGCGCTTCATCGATGTCGATCTTGTCGCTGGCGACAACGTGGTCCCATTCCCGATCGGCGCCGACTGGGGGCCCGGAGCCTATGCCGTGGCGCTCACCCATCGTCCGCTCGACGTTGAGGCCAGACGCATGCCCGGCCGCGCGATCGGCGTCGCGTGGTTTGCGATCGACCGCGGTTCGCGCACGCTCGACGTCAAGCTCGACGCGCCGCCGCTCGCGCGTCCCCGCCAATCGATGACGCTGCCCGTTCACGTCGCCGGCCTCGCGCCCGGCGAGGAAGCGCTCCTGACCGTCTCGGCGGTCGATGTCGGCATTCTCAACCTGACCGGGTTCAAGACGCCCGACCCGAACACCCATTTTTTCGGGCAACGCAAGCTGCCGGTCGAGATTCGCGATCTCTGGGGCATGCTGATCGACGGCATGCAGGGCGCGGCCGGCGCCATCCATACCGGCGGCGATGCGGGCGGCGCGTTTGAAGGCAATCTGCCGACCCAGGAGCCGCTCGCGCTGTTCTCCGGCGTCGTCAAGCTCGATGGCCAGGGGAACGCGTCGGTCTCGTTCGACCTGCCGGCGTTCAACGGCTCGGTGCGACTCGCCGCCGTCGCCTGGTCCAAGGACAAGGTCGGGTCCGCTCAAGCCGACGTAACGGTGCGCGACTCGGTCGTCGTTTCCGCCACCCTGCCGCGTTTCCTCAATGTCGGCGACCGCTCCGAAATGCATGTCGACATCGACAATGTTGAAGGCGAGGCTGGCGACTACAAGCTCGACCTCCACATTCACGGGCCCTTCACCGCGGATGCGGAAGCGATGGTCAAGACGATGCGGCTCGACCCGCATCGGCGCCAGTCGGCTTCGATGCCATTCACCGCCGCCGGCGTCGGCGTGGCCGATCTTGACCTCAGACTGACGGGACCGAAGACCGACCTCACCCAGCATTTCAAGCTCGGAATCGCCTCCGGCGCGCCGGAGGCCTACCGGCGCACGGTCACCTCTTTGCCGGGAGGCGCAAGCCAGACCATCTCGGGCGATCTCGTCGCCGACTTCGTCCCCGGCACGGGGTCGATCGCGATTTCCGCCTCGCCCTTCGGGGCGCTCGACGCCCCGGCGCTGCTCGCGGCGCTGCAACGCTACCCCTATGGCTGTTCGGAGCAGACGGTCTCGATCGCCATGCCCTTGCTCTACGTGAACCGGCTTGCTTCGATCGAGCATCTGGGCGTCGATCCCGATCTCGACGGCCGAATCAAGCAGGCGATCGAGCGCGAGCTCAGCCGGCAGAGCGCGAGCGGCGCGTTCGGCATGTGGAGCGCCGACAGCAATGACGACGATTCGTGGCTCGACGCGTTCGTCACCGACTTTCTCACCCGCGCGCGCGAGCATAACTTCACCGTGCCGCAGCAAGCGTTCGACCAGGCGCTCGATCGCCTGCGCAACGAGGCGGTCAACGCGCCGGAGCCAACCAAGGACAATGCCGCGGCGCTCGCCTACGCGCTCTATGTCCTCGCCCGCAACGGCCGCCCGGTGATCGGGGATCTGCGCTATCTCTCCGACGCGAAGCTCGATGCTTTCGCGACCCCGCTTGGCAAGGCGCAGCTCGCGGCGGCGCTGGCGATGCTCGGCGACCGGGCGCGCGCCGCGAAAGCCTTCGGCGCGGCGGTTCATGCTCTCGAAGCCGAGCGCGACGAAGGCGTGTCGCGGCCCGACTTCGGCTCGCGGCTGCGCGACGCCGCCGCCGTGCTCGCGCTCGTCGCCGAGGCCAACCTCGGCGACACTGAGAGCGACGCGATTGCGCGCTCCGGCGCGGTGCTTGAGCAGGCGAGGGCGGAGCGCTCGTTTCTCAGCACTCAGGAAATGAACTGGATGACGCTTGCTGCCGAGGCGCTCGCCGACCATGCGAGCCTCGCTGAGTTCAAGGTCGACGGCCAGCCGGTGAAAGGCGCGCTTTACCGCCGCTGGAGCGCCCCATCGCTGGCCGGCAAGGCGATCACGGTCGCCAACGCCGGGCAAAACCCAGCGCAGCTCGTCGTCTCCATTTCCGGCGCGCCGATCGAGCCGGACCCCGCCGCCGCCAACGGCTATGCGATCGAGCGGTCGTTCTACAAGCTCGACGGAACGAAGATCGAAGCGCTGCAAAGCATGGCGCAGAACGAGCGCGTGGTGGTGGCGCTGAAAGTGACGGAAGCGCAGGCGCGCTATGCCCGGCTGCTTGTCGTCGATCGCCTCCCAGCGGGCCTCGAGATCGACAATCCGGCGCTCGTCGATGGCGGATCGATCGAAGCCTTCGCGTGGCTCAGCAAGGACGTCGAGCCGACGCATACCGAATATCGCGACGACCGCTTCGTGGCGGCGTTCGATCGCACGCAAGGCCAGTCGGCGTTCATCACCATGGCGTATGTCGTGCGCGCTGTCGCGCCGGGCGTTTACGTCTATCCGCCGGCGACGGCCGAAGACATGTACGACCCCGAGCGCTACGGCCGCACGGCCTTCGGCGAACTCAAGGTGACCGCGAAGTGAGGCCGCGGCCTCCTCGATGCCTCATTTTCGTCCTCGCCTTGGCGGCGGTCGTCACGGCGGCGGGCTTTGGCGCATCCCGCGCCTGGTCCCGCTACACGGCGAGCCTCGGGCCGCTCGATCTCGCCTCCTCGCGTGAAGGTTCGGCGGTCGTCGTCGACCGCGACGGCCGGCTGCTCCGGCCCTTCACCCTGCCCGACGGGCGCTGGCGCCTGCCGGCGACCACGCACGACGTCGATCCGCGCTATCTCGCGATGCTTGTCGCCTATGAGGACGGGCGGTTCCAGGAACACGACGGCGTCGACGTCCGCGCACTGGTCCGCGCCGGCGTGCAGTGGCTAACCCATGGCCATGTGGTGTCTGGCGGCTCGACGCTCACAATGCAGGCCGCGCGGCTGATGGAGCCGCGGCCTGGGCGCACTCTCGCCGCCAAGCTACGCCAGATCGCGCGCGCCCTCGAGATCGAACGCGAGGTCGGAAAATCGGGCGCGCTCGATCGCTATCTGACCCTTGCTCCGTTCGGCGGCAATCTCGAGGGCGTGCGGGCGGCCTCGCTCGCCTATTTCGGCAAGGAGCCGCTGAGGCTCACCCTGGCCGAAGCGGCGCTGCTGGTCGCGCTGCCGCAGTCGCCGGAAGCGCGCCGGCCGGATCGTTTTCCCGCCGCGGCGCGCGCTGCGCGCGACCGCGTGCTTGCCCGGGTCGCGGCGCGCGGAATCATCAGCGAAGGCGACGCCGCCGCGGCGAAGCGCGAGCCGGTCCCTGAAGCGCGGCTGGCCTTTCCGGCGCTCGCCGCCCACGCCGCCGAGGAAGCGGTCGCCGCCGACGGCCATGCGATGGTCATTAGGCTTGCCATCGACGCGCGTCTGCAGGCGAAGCTGGAAACCCTGGCCAGGGAGAGCGTCGCGCGGCTTGGGCCGAAGCTGTCGGCGGCGATCGTGGTCATCGACAACATGACCGGCGAAATTCGCGCCCGTGTGGGCTCGGCGGGCCATGACGATCCCTCGCGCGACGGCGCGATCGACATGTCGCGCTTCGCCCGCTCGCCGGGCTCGGCGCTGAAACCCTTCATCTATGCGCTGGCCTTCGAGGAGGGCCTGGCCCATCCGGAGACGCGGCTGTTCGACCGGCCCATGCGCTACGGGGCCTATGCGCCGCAGAATTTCAGCCTCGGTTACGAGGGCGCGGTGACGGCGCGCAAGGCCTTGCAGATGTCACTCAACCTTCCGGCGGTCGAGCTTCTGGCCGACGTCGGCCCCGCGACCTTCCTTGCGCGGTTGCACAGCGCCGGGGCCGAAATCGCGCTGCCGAAAGATACGCCGATCGGCCTCGCCATCGGACTCGGGGGCCTGGGGATATCGCTCACCGATATCGCCCGGCTCTACGCCGGCCTCGCGCGGGGCGGCGAGGCCCCGCCGCTGATCGAGCGGCTCGATGGCTCACCGCCGGCCCTCGGGCCGCGCCGGGTGACCGATCCGGTCGCCGCCTGGTATGTCGCCGACATCCTGCGCGGCGCGCCGGCGCCGGCGAACGCGCTCAAAGGCCGGATCGCCTTCAAGACCGGCACCTCCTACGGCTATCGCGATGCGCTGGCGATCGGCTTCGACCGGCGGACGACGATCGCGGTCTGGGTCGGGCGGCCGGACAACGGCCCGACGCCGGGGCTGATCGGCCGGGAGGCCGCGGCGCCGATCCTGTTCGACGCCTTCGAGCGGCTGGGGCGGAGCATCGAGCCGATCGCGCCCCCGAAGGGCGTGCTCAGAGCGAGCGTCACCGCCGATCTGCCGCCGCCGTTGCGCCGCCTGCGCCAGGACGCTCCCAGGCCGTTTGCTGCTCCTGAGGCGGCTCAGCTCAAGATCGCCTTCCCGCCCGATGGCGCCTTGATCGACCTCGGCCTCAAGGAGGGCGGGCGCGACAACAAGCTGGCGCTGAAGGCGCTGGGCGGCTCGCCGCCGTTCGCGTGGTTCGTCAATGGCGAGCCGGTCGGCGAGGCCGAGATCAGGCGCCAATCGGCCTGGAAGCCCGACGGCGCCGGCTTCGCCCGCGTGTCGGTGACCGACTCGAAGGGCGCGTCCGACGCGGTGACGATAAGGCTGGAGTGATGCCGGATTCGGTTGCTGAGATCGGCCGGCGTTTCCCGCGAAAGCGCCCGCTGAAAGGCCGGGACGCTCGACAAGAAAAATCAACAATGTCTTGACAAACAGGATGGGGTCACGATAGTATTGGTTTTCGGAAGTAGACCAAAACCCGGCTTGGCTCGGTCCCCGGCCTCATGCTTCAAGGAGCCCGCAAAAGCGGGCGTCTCGAAGAGCCTGCCCCGAGCTTGCCGAGAAGATGATCGAGCAGGCGGCGCGGGCCGTGCGGATCTGGATCGCCCTCCGAGACCGCGTGCCTTCGGCGTTTCTTGAGGCGCGAGGTGGGGAAAGCCGAGTGAGTCGAAAATGGCGCCGCAAGCCATTGAAAACGCTCAAAACGGACTCGGGAATGGTTGATCCGCCGCCGGCTCGCGGAAGGGAGAATCGATCAGGGGCTTGGTTCCGGTGGGATGGCCTTGCCGCGCGCCCTCAAGACTGAGGAAGCTTGGTCGGGCGAATCGATTTCGCGAACTCCGCGAGATTGCCGGACGGTCCGCCGCCTTCACGCGGCGCGGCCGGCGCTCCTTGCTTCGAAGCCTGCACGTGCTGGAACACGATGCTGGCAATGAAAAGAAGGAGCGGCGTTTGCCAGATGCCCCCGTGGCCGTCGATCACTTCCTTCGCCGCTCCCATCACCCAGAATGGATTGGCTTGAGCGGTCCCGGGCGGCTCGAGCACGAAGGGCTCATCGCCCGTCGGGCCAGCCAGGGTGTGGGTGCGGAAGCTCGGCACGAAGCCGAGGGCGTGGGTGACGCACTCCTTCTCCAAATCCCCGATCGTCGCCTCGTCGATTGCGCGTCCGGCGTTGCCGAGCGGGAACACCAGCCCGACCGGCGCATCGTTGTTGGCCTGCGCGCAGATGAAGACCGGAAGCTGTCTCGTCGTGCGCGCCTGGAAGGCGGCGCTGGCCACAAGGTCATAGATCGGAATGTAGCGCGCGCCCTCGATCGCCGGGTTGACCAGCAGCACCAGGTCGGCGAATCCGGGCGTCAGCCGGCCGACCGGCGCCGACGCCGCCTCGATGAGCGACTGGGCGAGGGCGGAGAAGACGATCATGCCCCCGAAACTGTGGCCCACGATCACCAGAAGCGGGCTGCCTCCCCGGTTTCGCCGGTGGTTGCGGTAGTGTCGCAGCCTGCCGAACAGCTCGCGCACCGATCCGGTCGCGACCCGCTGTCCCGCCGCCTGCCTGCCCCAGAAGGTCGCGTCCGCGACGACGCTGCCCAAGCCGAAATCTGACAGGCCCCGCCAGCCGACGAACAGCCCGAGCACGGGCCGCGGCCTGGCGCCCGGCGAGGCCTGCTTTTTCTCATGCTCGACCGTTTCGCTCAAGAGAACGCGAAAGGCCGAGAGGTTGTCGTCATCCGAGCGGGCGTCATGCTGCCATCCGTGGACAAAGACGATCAGGATGACATCCTGCTCATCGTCCTCCGCAACCTGCCACGCCAGCGCGTCGAGCCTTTTGGCGACGCCGTCCATTTGCCCTCGGTCGTAGCACCGCCCCTGATCGTCGAACTCGACAATGGCGAGCTCGTAAGGCGCGCCGGTCATGAAGCCGTGAAAGGTCTGATGCTGCGCGTTCGGCATGATGCCGGCGGGCTTTCTGGGCTCGATCGGGGCGAGCCCCCTGAGACCGTCATCCATCGTGGCGTTTCCCCCTCATCGCTTCGCCAAACAATCGCCCGCATGCGTCGCAGAAATTCCTACCTTTATCGCCTCAACTGCGTCGCGCGAAGTGACGTCCATCACAGCGGGAGGAATTTTTGCGCCAAGAGGGGCAGAGCTACGCCGCCCTCGTCGGCGGCCACGCCCCCAGCAGGGCGCGCAGCGCCGCCACGAACGCGAGCGGTTGGTCGATCATCACGTGATGCTCGGCCTCCGGAATCTCCACATAAGGCGAGCCTGGCGCAATGAGGCCCAAAAGATACGCGGCGTCCTCGGGATGGAAGAGCTGCGACTTGCCGCCGCGGATGAGCGCGAGCGGCGAGCGCGCGCCCTTGACCATAGCGATCGGATCGAGGCGCCCGAACCTCTCCCAGAAATGCGGGTCGAAGCTCAGCGACCAGCCGGGCCTGCCCTCGGCGTCGATGGCCTTTCGCGCCGAGCGGCGGGCGATGAAGTCGAGTATGAACAGATTGTCGCAGGCCTGTGGCGGCGCGAGGCGGAAGCGGGCGATGATCGCCTCGAGGGAAGGTCTCACGCTATGCTCCCGCGTCGTCGAGCGGGGCGGAGAGGGCTTGCGCTGGTTCTCGGGCGCGAAGAAGGGCGGATCGACCATCACCGAAGCCGCGATCTCCTCGCCGAAATCATGGGCGAGCCCGACCGCGATCCGACCCCCGAAAGAGTGGCCGACGACAGTGGGCGGCCCTGCTTCGAACGCCCCCGCCGCGCGCGCCGCTTCCCGCGCCTCGCGAACGAACTGGCGGAAGTCGTAAGAGGGGCGCCAGTCCGAACGCCCCATGCCGGTGAACGACGGGGCGACGACGCGCCGCGCGCGGGCGAAGAACGGGGCGATGAAGCTCCACCAGTCGGCGTGTGCGGCGCCGCCGTGGAGCAATAGGAGACCGGGCTTGCCGCGCTCGCCCCAGGCGAGGGTCTCGACCTCGGCGCCCTCGATGGCGACGAACGACCGCTCGGGCTCAACGGCCACCGCGCGCTCGAACCACGAGGGCGCCGGGGGCTTCTGCCCGCGAAAGGCCGCGAGTGGCGCCATGGGGTTCGGTTCGCTCACGGCGACCGCCTGGAAGCGTTCAGGCGACTTCGAACAGGCCGGCCGCGCCCATGCCGCCGCCGACGCACATCGTCACCACCACATAGCGCGCGCCGCGCCTCTTGCCCTCGATCAGCGCGTGGCCGGTCAAGCGCGACCCGCTCATGCCGTAAGGATGGCCGACCGAAATCGCGCCGCCGTCGACATTGAGCCTGTCGTTGTCGATGCCGAGCCGATCGCGGCAGTAGATGACCTGGACTGCGAACGCTTCGTTGAGTTCCCACAAATCGATGTCGTCCACCTTGAGGCTGTGCGCATGAAGCAGCTTCGGCACGGCGAACACCGGGCCGATCCCCATCTCGTCGGGGTCGCAGCCGGCGACCGCAATGCCGCGGTAGACGCCAAGCGGCTCAAGGTTGCGCTGGCTCGCGAGCTTGGCCTCCATCAACACGCACGCGCTCGCGCCGTCCGACAATTGCGAGGCGTTGCCCGCGGTGATGAACGAGCCCGCCTTGACCGTTTGCCCGTCGGCGAACACCGGCTTCAGGGCCGCGAGGCCAGCCAAGGTCGTGTCGGCGCGAACCCCTTCGTCCTGTTTCAATGTGACTGGCTTGTCGGAGACGGCGCCGGTCGCCTTGTCGACGACCTTCATCACGGTGGGCAAGGCGGCGATCTCGGCGTCGAAGCGGCCCGCGGCTTGCGCCGCCGCGGTTCTTTGTTGCGACTGCAGCGCGAATTCGTCCTGCCGCTCGCGCGTGACCTGGTAACGCTCGGCCACGATCTCCGCTGTCTCGATCATCGTCATGTAGAGATCGTCGCGATGCTCGACGAGCCAGGGATCCTGGGCGCGATAGCGGTTCATCTTGTCGTTCTGGACGAGCGAAATGGATTCGAGCCCGCCGCCGATCGTGACGCTCATGCCGTCGTCGACGATTTCCTTGGCGGCGGTGGCGATCGCCATCAGCCCGGAGGCGCATTGCCGGTCGACCGACATGCCGGCGACGCTGGTCGGCAAGCCAGCGCGCAACAGCGACTGGCGCGCCACATTGCCGCCTTGCGATCCTTGCTGGAGCGCTGCGCCCATCACCACATCGTCGACCTCGCCGGGATCGACCGACGCACGTTTGAGCGCGCTCGCGATCGCATGACCGCCGAGCGTCTGGGCCTGCGTGTCATTGAAGGCGCCGCGATATGCTTTGCCGATCGGCGTGCGCGCGGTTGAAACGATGACGGCTTCACGCATGATGGGTCTCCGGGTTATCGAGAGAAGGTACCTCAGGCCTTCGTGAATGTCCCGCCCTCCGCCGCCAGCTTCTCCAGAAGCGCCGCGGGCTTGAAGTCGCCTCCGAATTTGCCCTGAAACTCCTTGAGCTTGCCGAGAATCGCCTCGAGACCAACCGTGTCGGCGTGGAACATCGGTCCGCCACGATAGACCGGCCAGCCGTAACCGTAGATCCAGACGACGTCGATGTCGGAGGCGCGCTGCGCCTTGCCCTCTTCGAGGATTTTCGCGCCTTCGTTGATCATCGGATAGATACAGCGCTCGAGGATTTCGGCGTCGCCGACCTTGCGCCGCTCGATCCCCTTCGACTTGGCGAACTCCCGGATGATCGTCTCGACATGCGCCGAGGGCTTGGGCGTCCGCGCTTCGTCGTAGTCGTAGAAGCCCGCGCCCGTCTTCTGGCCGCGCCTTCCCTCCTCGCACAGGATTTCACGGATCGTCGAGCGCTTCGACGTCGCCGCCGACCAGCCGATATCGAGGCCGGCCAGGTCGCTCATCGCGAACGGGCCCATCGGCATGCCGAAGTCGACGAGCACGCGGTCGACATCCGTGGGCGTCGCGCCCTCGAGAATGAGCTTCATCGCTTCGCGCTGGCGCTGGGAAAGCATGCGGTTGCCGACGAAGCCATGAGCGACGCCGACGACCACCCCGACCTTGCCAATTCTCGGCGCAAGCTGGACGATGGTCGCGAGCGTGGATCGCGAGGTCTTCTCGCCGCGCACGATCTCGAGCAGCCGCATCACGTTGGCGGGCGAGAAAAAATGCATGCCGAGCACATCCTCGGGACGCCTGGTCTTCGCGGCGATGGCGTCAATGTCGAGGTAGGAGGTGTTCGAGGCCATAATCGCGCCCGGCTTCACGATCGCGTCGAGCCTTTCGAACACGCTCTTCTTGAGTTCGATGTCCTCGATCACGGCCTCGATCACCAGGTCCGCATCCGCCAGCGCGCCAAAGTCGAGCGTAGGCTCGAGCCTGCCCATCCGCTCCCCGACCTCGGTCATGGTCAGGCGGCCCTTTTTGGCGGTCGCCTCATAGTTCTTCCGCATGATCGAGACGCCGCGATCGAGCGCCTGGGCGGAGGTCTCGACGATGGCCACCGGGATGCCAGCCGACAAGAAGTTCATCGCAATGCCGCCGCCCATCGTGCCGGCCCCAATCACGCCGACCCTGGCGATTCTGCGGGTCGGCTCGCCGGCTCCGATGTCGGCGACCTTCGCCGCTTGCCGCTCGGCGAAGAAGACGTAGCGCTGCGCCTTCGATTGCGTGGTCGAAAGCAGGGCCATGAACATGGCGCGCTCTTTCGCCATGCCCTCGTCGAACTCGAGGTCGACCGCGTTCTTCACCGATTCGATCGCCTTCTCCCAGGCCTCGAAGCCGCGAAACTTCCGCGCATTGGCCTTACGGATCGCCTCGAAGATCTCGGGCTTGCCGCGCGCCGGCTCGAGCTTCTCGGATCGGTCGCGCACCTTCTTCAGGGGCGCCCTCCCGGCGATAAGGCGCCGGGCGAAAGCGAGCGCTCCTTCCCGCAACTTCCCTTCCTCGGCGAGCTCGTCGACCACGCCCCAGTCCTTGGCCTCGCGAGCCCCGAACGGCGCGCCGGTGAGAATGACGTCGAGCGCCTTCTCGACGCCGATGAGGCGGGGCAGGCGCTGGGTCCCGCCGGCCCCGGGAATGAGGCCCAGCTTGATTTCCGGCAGGCCGCATTTCGCCGAGGGGACCGCGATGCGGTAATGCGCCGTCAGCGCGACCTCGAACCCGCCCCCCAGCGCCGTCCCGTGCAGCGCGGCGACGACGGGCTTTGACGCGTTTTCGATCCGATCCAGCACCCCAGGAAGGTTTGGCGGGGCGGGCGGCTTGCCGAACTCGGAAATGTCAGCGCCGGCGATGAAGGTCCGCCCACCGCAGATGATGACGATCGCCTTGACCGCGCCATTCGCTTCCGCGGTCTCGACGCCGCGCTTCAAGCCCTCGCGGACGGCCTGCGACAACGCGTTCACCGGCGGCGAGTCGATCGTCACCAGCGCAACCCCGTCTTCGATCGCAAGATCGGCGGCCGAGTTGATGGCGGCCATGGCGTGTCTCCTCTTGAGCCGGCTCGACGGAGGCCGACGGCAATGAACGGCGTGACGTCTGGTTGTCTTGTGGCGCGAGAGGTATGTTTGAGCAGCCGCCTCCGCCGGGTCAACTCCAGGCGGAGGCGGGCCGGTTCGGGACGCCCGGGCTCGGGCGGCAAAGAATTGTGCCGCCCTCTGTAACCGGTCGCCGCTCCGAACGTATAGGCATTACAGACAGAGAATGACGCCTGGATCAGCAAAGATAAGCGAGGTGGAGGATGTTGACGCGTCGAACGGCTCTGAGCGGGCTCGCCGCCATCGCGAGCACAAATCTTCTGCAAGGCGCGCCCGCGCGGGCCGCCCAGGAAGACCATGTCGCCTATAGCGACGCCGAATGGCGCAGCAGGTTGACGGCCAATCAATACGCAATCCTGCGCGAGGACGGGACCGAGCCGCCTTTCACCAGTCCGCTTCTGCATGAGAAGCGGAAGGGGATTTTCGCCTGCGTCGGCTGCGCCAATGACTTGTTTTCCTCGGCGACCAAATTCGACAGCGGCACCGGCTGGCCGAGCTTTTGGGCCCCGCTCGACAATGCGGTCAATACCCACGCGGACCGGTCCTACGGCATGGCCCGCACGGCAGTCACATGTCGTCGATGCGACGGCCATTTGGGCCACGTCTTCGACGACGGCCCCAAGCCCACCGGGCTTCGCTATTGCATGAATGGCCTCGCTCTGACCTTCAAGCCGGCGACGGCCTGAGGCGCAGGGCGACCTGAGTGATCCAGTTCGCCCCCGCCATTGTCGGCGGCGCGTCGATCGCCGTCAGCCCTTGCATCCTGTGTGCGGCCGTTGGTGTTCGCCCGCGCAGACAAGCCTCCCTGCGCCGCGGGGCGGCGATGCCTCTTGGCATGGCCGCTACGCGGCGATCGCGCTTTTGGCGCGTGTGGCGTCACGCGTCTCTTTCCCCAACTCCGCGACCGCTCGACACGGCCCTTTGCCGCGCCTGGCGGACGCCTGTTCGATCCGCCGACCGGTGCGTAAATGCGGGCCGCGTCTGGCCGTCGCTCATGCTCGGCGTCGCAACCGACCTGCTGTGGGCGCCCGTACGCCGGCCCGCAGCGCCCGGCCTCATCCTCACAGGCGTCGCAATTCGTCGACCCGGTAGGGACGCGATCTTGTAACAACTGCCCGGCGCGAACGAACGTTTCGGGGAGGGCGAGCCTTCTCGTCCGTGTCATGACACGACTGCGTGATCGATACGCGCTCATCACGTCGGCGACATAGTCGCGGCTTATCCGAGGCGCGCTTTGACAATTCGCTGCCGGCAACCCACGGAGTTAAGCCCATGATCTCATCCTTTAAAAGAGGTTCAGCTTTCCCCGCGCTGCTTCTTGTCGGGCTTCTCTCCGCCGCCGGCTTCGTCGTGACCCGGTCGACGGCCGAAGAGACGCGCGTCCCTCCGTCGCCTGCCGTCGACGAGCAGGCAGGCGGCAAGACCCCCGAAGTCGCGGTGATTGCGGGCGGATGCTTCTGGGGCGTGCAGGGCGTCTTTCAGCATGTGAAAGGCGTGATGAACGCGGTTTCCGGCTATGCCGGCGGGGACAAAGCGACGGCTCACTACGACATGACCTCGACCGGGGCGACCGGTCATGCCGAATCGGTTCAGATCACCTACGATCCGCGCAAGATCACTTACGGGCGCATCCTGCAAGTTTATTTCTCGGTCGCGCATGATCCGACCGAGCTCAATCGCCAGGGCCCGGACGAGGGCACACAATATCGCTCGGCGATCTTTCCCTCAAACGACGAACAAGCGCGGGTGGCGAAAGCCTACATAGCCCAGCTCGATTCGGCGCGTGCGTTCCAGAGGCCGATCGTCACCACCATCGAGCCCGGCAAGACGTTCTACCGGGCCGAGGATTATCACCAGGATTTCCTCGAGCGAAATCCCCACTACCCCTATATCGTCTTCAACGATCTGCCGAAAATCGCCAATCTGAAACGGCTGTTTCCTGCGCTTTACCGCGCAGACCCGGTGCTGGTGGGCGCCAACCGGTCGTAGGCCCCAAACCCGCCTCGCCCACCCGGTCCGTTTCGCGGAAATCGCGGTCCGGCGCGGAGGCTTGATCGCCTCCATTCCCTGCGGTTCCCAAGCGACCAGGGAGCGCAAGGGCGCTGCTCCATCACGGCCACGCGCCCGAAAGCGCGCCCCGCCGGGATCGGATCGACGCCTTCATCCGGGCCTCATGCTCGATCCCGCAGATCGCGACTCGTCGCGATTTGCGATTCCGCGCATCAGCGCGGGCGCGTTCGCGCTTGGCATTCTCATGGATCGGTTCCAATCCATGAGAATGCGTATAAACTCGGCCAAAAAGGGCGCGAGAGCGGCGGGAGGAGAACCGCTCTCGCGCCCGCACTGGACGCGCGAAGCCTACCCTTCCCTGGCGGACGGGCGCGCCCTTTCGAAGGACATGGGGAGGAGCGCCCGAGGGAAGCGGATCAGCCTTCGGCGTCGTCGTCTTCGGCAGCGTCTTCCTGTTCGAGGATGCGCTCGGCGATCAGGCCTGCGTTCTCCCGAATGGCGCGCTCGATCCTGTCGGCCATTTCCGGGCTCGTCTTCAAAAAGGCTTTGGCGTTTTCCCGGCCCTGGCCGAGCCGCACGCTGTCGAAAGAAAACCACGCGCCCGATTTCTCCACCACGCCGGCCTTGACGCCAAGGTCGATCAATTCGCCAGCCTTGGACACGCCTTCCCCATACATGATGTCGAATTCGACCTGCTTGAACGGCGGCGCCACCTTATTCTTGACCACCTTGACCCGCGTCTGGTTGCCGACTACTTGCTCACGCTCCTTGATCGCGCCGATGCGGCGAATGTCGAGGCGGACGGAAGCATAGAACTTGAGCGCATTGCCGCCCGACGTCGTCTCGGGCGAGCCGTACATGACCCCGATCTTCATCCGGATCTGATTGATGAAGATCACCATGGTGTTGGAACGCGAGATCGAGGCGGTCAGCTTGCGCAAAGCCTGGCTCATCAGTCGCGCCTGCAGTCCCGGCTGCGAGTCGCCCATTTCGCCCTCGATCTCCGCCCGTGGGGTCAGCGCCGCGACCGAGTCGATGACCAGGACGTCGATCGCGCCCGAACGCACCAGGGTGTCGGTGATTTCCAGCGCCTGCTCGCCGGTGTCGGGTTGGGAAATCAGGAGGTCGTTGAGGTTCACGCCGAGCTTGCGCGCATAGACGGGGTCGAGCGCATGTTCGGCGTCGACAAAGGCGCAAACACCGCCCTTCTTCTGCGCTTCGGCGATCACATGCAGGGTCAGCGTCGTCTTGCCGGAGGATTCGGGCCCGTAAATCTCGATCACCCGCCCGCGGGGTAGGCCGCCGACGCCGAGCGCGATGTCAAGCCCGAGCGATCCCGACGACACCGTCTCGACCTCGATCGCCTTCTGCTTGCCGAGCCGCATGATCGAGCCCTTGCCGAACGCCCGCTCGATCTGCGAGAGGGCGGCGTCGAGCGCCTTGGTCTTGTCCACGCTGGTCCCTTCCACGAGGCGAAGATTGGGTTGGCTCATAACCGTTGTCCTTCTCTCATGGGCAGCGTTCGATCCGCAATCGCGGTTTTTTGCGCGCCCCCGAATGTGCGACTATGTGCACGGTTTGTTCTTTCGCGCAAGTTCTTTTTTTGTTCCCACCGGAGAATCTTTGACGCAGGCTCATCCAGGCCGTCTGAAATTCTCTAAGCCGGTACTTTCCGCCGACTTAGGTTTTCGAAGTGGCTATAAAATTTTGAAAATGGGAATCAAGCGCCCCGAGACGCGCGCCGGCCTTTCGTCCGGTTCCGACGAGAGGCGGCAGGCGAGGGGAGCGTCGACAGGATTGCGGTATCCGAATTGCAGCCGCCAGAGCGGCGAAAGCGAGGTGTTGTTTTGCGGGTGCAACTGAGGCGCGGGGAGCGGCCCCAGCCTCTCGCGAGGCGCCTGACCGGAGTCGGCGCGGCCACGCGGCAGCCAGGAGATTTTGAACCGGCGGACGCCGCCTGTTCAAACGCGGCTGCCAAACGGCGGCGTCCGCCGCTGGACGAGTTTCCAAACTTGCGGCGTTCCCGCCCAGTGGGCCTGGGCGACAAGGCTCACGCTGTCAAACAAAACGGAAATTGCTGGCGTGCAAGCTCGAAGCTGCGACGCCGGTCAGCGTAATGTCGTTCGAGTTAGACGCGATCACAGTATTTGCCCCGGCCTGCGTCATATGGCTCTGCACGGCGCCGAGTTTGCAAACATGGCCTGGGCCATCACGATGTTATCGTGCTGCGGGTTAAAGTTCGTAACGTATCGGCGCCGTTGCCGAGGGTGATGATGCTGTCCGCTCCGGCGGTCACTCTGTCAGAGCCGTTGCCGACTGTAATCGTCTCATTCGATCCGAAGTCGTTCACCACGTCGCCATTGCCGTCGCCGAGCGTGATCGCGTTATTGCAGCCAGGCATCCGGCCGTTGTTGTTCACCAGGTCCTTGGCGCCGTTCCCGAGGGTTATCCGGTTGTTGGATCCGAACCCCATCGTCACGACGTGAGCTTGACCATTGCTGACCGATAGCATGCTGTCGACGCCATTGGAGCAAAACAGCGCGTCGCTGGCGCCGTTGCCGACTTTGATCGTGTCATTCGAGCCTGCGAAAAGCAGGCTGTCCTTAGCACCACCGCCGACGACAATGGTATTCGCGCCGTGCATAGCCGACTTTGACAGAGTCGCCCTCCCCATCGCCGAGAATGATCGTATTGCCGGAACTCGGAAAAAAGCCTGCAATATCCACCGAGTCGAACGCGCCGTCGCCAAGGGTGACGGTGTCGCCCTGGCTGTTGTCGAGGCTCACGCTGTCCGCGGCGTCGTTGCCGAGGGTGATTGCGTCTTGTTTACTGCTGAAATCGGACAGATTGGGCGTGGCGCGCACCGCGTCGTGATGGATTGCCCACCCCGCCGAGGGCCTTCACGGTGTCTCCCGCGCCGTTGCCGAGCATGATCGTATCGTATTGGCTGGACGCCGCGCTTACTGTGTCATGGGCGCCGTTGCCAACGACGATCGTGCCTCCGTCACTGTTGTCGTCAGACGCGGAAAGATTGCCGCCATTGCCACGGATGATCGTCGCCATTTTCGGCTCCTCTTAGTATCAGCCAAGTAAATCGCTGGCGCGAGGCGCAGATTCCGCGTCGCAAAACTTCCGATCGGCGGGTGGCATCAGGTCGATCCGGCGGCGGCGAGCGTTCCGTTGGGTAAGCACCAAATATCACAAGCCGCAAGCCGCGTTTTGTTGGGTTGTGGGCTGCGGCAAAGCCCCATCCAGCGGCGCGCGCCATTGCGGCCGGCGGCGGCTCACACAGGCGATCGGCGGCGCCGCGCATCTGCCGCAGCCGCCGTAGGGCGTTCCCAAAGACCGTCTAACGGCCGAGTACGCGCGCTTGCCATTGTCATGGATCGGTTTCGATCCACGACAATGGCGGTTACGGCTGTCGTGGCCGCCGCCCCGAGGGCGCGCGCTCCCCTCGGGCGGCGGCCTAGTCGATCAGCCTGTAGGCAGGAAGCGTCAGGAACTCCTCGAACGTGTCGGCGAGCGACATGTCCGAGAACAAAGCGATCGCCTCCTTGAAGCGGCCGCCGTCGAAAGCCTTGGAGCCGACCTCGCTCCTGACCCGCTCCATCTCCCGCGCGAGCGCGTCGCGGAACAGCGGCGGCGTTACCTCACGGCCGTCGTCGAGCTTCGCCTTGAGATGGAGCCACTGCCAGATCTGGGCGCGGGAGATTTCGGCGGTCGCGGCGTCCTCCATCAGGTTGTAGATCGGCACGGCGCCGCGGCCCCTGAGCCAGGCCTCGATATATTGTACGCCAACGCGGATGTTCACGCCCAGGCCCTCTTCGGTACGCCTGCCCTTGTGGACCTCGATGAGGTCCTTTTGCGTCGCCTGAACGTCGTCGCGCTTGACGGCGAGCTGGTTCTTGCCCGGCATCAGGCGGTCGAACACTTCCATGGCGATCGGCACCAGATCGGGGTGGGCGACCCAGGTGCCGTCGTGGCCATTGCCCGCCTCGCGCTCCTTATCGGCGCGAACCTTGGCGAAGGCCTCCTCGTTGGCCCTTTCATCGCCCTTGACCGGGATCTGCGCCGCCATGCCGCCCATGGCGAAGGCTTGGCGGCGGTGGCAGGTCTTGATGAGCAGCAGCGAATAGGCGTTGAGAAACGCCTCGCCCATCGTCATGTCCGACCGGTCGGGGGTGAGGAAGGCGGGGTTTTTGCCGAGGCGCTTGATGTAAGAGAAGATATAGTCCCAGCGGCCGCAGTTGAGCCCGACGATATGGTCGCGCATCTCATAGAGAATTTCGTCCATCTCGAACGCCGCCGGCAGCGTCTCGATCAAGACCGTCGCCTTGAACGTCCCGTGGGGCAAGCCAAGCTCGCGCTCCGCATGCGAGAAAACTTCGTCCCACAGCCTCGCCTCGAGCCGGCTTTCGAGCTTCGGCAGGTAGAACGCGGGCGTCGAGCCCTGCGCCATCTGCGCCTTGGCGCAATGGAAGGCGTACAGGCCGAAGTCGAACAGCGAGCCGGACATCTCCTCGCCGTCGACGGCGACATGCCGTTCGGGCAAATGCCACCCGCGCGGGCGCACCATCAGCACGGCGGGATTGCCCTTGAGAGCGTAGGCCTTGCCCGAGGCCGGGTCGGTGAAGTCGATTTTGCCGGCCCAGCGGTCCTTCAGGTTGGCCTGACCCTCGACCATGTTGGCGAACATGGGCGAGGTCGCGTCCTCGAAATCGGCCATGAACACCCTGGCGCCGGAATTGAGCGCGTTGACGATCATCTTGCGGTCGACCGGGCCGGTGATCTCGACCCGGCGGTCCAAAAGGTCGGCCGGGATCGGGGCGACCGTCCAGCCGCCGTCGCGGATCGATTTCGTCTCGGGGAGAAAGTCCGGCAGCTTGCCGGCGTCGAAGTCGCTCTGGCGCCCCATTCGCCTGACGAGCAGCTCGAGCCGCCGGCGATTGAAGCGCCGGTGCAGGCCGGCAAGGAATCCGAGCGCTTCGGCGCTGAGAATTTCGTCCTGCCGGCCGCTGGGCCTGGCGTTGATCTCGACGCCGGCTGCAGCCGAATGCACTGTCATGAGCCGCTCCGAAGGGTGTTTGGAAGGTCTGGGCGCCTGTCCTAGACCTTTTCGCTGCCCTTGGGGAGAGCCCCGGCCGCCCATGCTCCGGCGGCCGCCCCAAATCCCGATCAGGAAGCCTCGATCAGGCCGCCAGATCCGTTCGTCCGCGATGAGGACGTTCCCGCCACGCCCGCCGCCTGACCAGGAGGCCGGTCGGGTCGGCGCTGAGCGGCAGCGCCGTCGTGTCATTGATGTCGGACCGGGTGAGCCCGATGTCGCGCAGCTCGTAATCCGACATTCGCGCGAGTTCCGACATCGCCCGCCGCGCCGCGCCGACCCGGGCCGGCCAGGCGACGACCCGCCAGACGGCGCCCGCCGCCCGTGAGGCCATGTGTGGGAATGAATGAGCCATTTTTCCCTCCGCTTGAAGCAACAGCCGTCCGTTCGGCGCCAGGGGGGCGCCGGGAGAGGCCGTTCAATCTCGGAATGGGTCTTCATATAATGCGGGCTATTGATCGGTCCAACGAATGTTTGTAGAGTGACCGATCAATATCTCGGATGGATCGCCATGCTCGACACCGACCAGCTTCGCTCCTTCCTCGCCATTGTCGATTCCGGGTCGTTCACCAGGGCGGCGGAGCGGGTGCACAAGACCCAATCGGCGGTCTCGATGCACGTCCGCAGGCTCGAGGAGCAATTGGGCTGCGCGCTCTTCGTCAAGCAGGGGCGGGGCGCGCGGCTGACCGATGAGGGCGAGCGGCTGATCGAATTCGCCCGCCGCATCGTTCAGGTCGAGGCGGGCGCGCTTGCCGCGCTGTCGCGCAAGGGCCTGAGGGGCGCGGCGCGGCTCGGGATGCCGGACGACTACGCCGAATCGTTCCTGGCCGAAATCCTCGACCGCTTCAATCGCCGCCACCCGCTGGTCGAGGTCTCGGTCGTTTGCGAGGCGTCGACCGACCTTGCTCCCCAGGTCGCCGCAGGGGCGCTCGATCTCGCCTTGATCACCGACTACGAGGGCCTGAAGGGGCTCGAGCTTCTGCGCGAGGAACCCCTGGTCTGGGTCGCCGCCGAACGGTTCCGGGTCGAGGAGGGAGCGCCGATCCCCCTTGCGCTCGGCAGTCCGACCTGTTGCTGGCGCCGCGCGACCGAGCAGGCGCTGATCGCGGCGCCGGGCGTGACGCGGACACGCTTCTTCTCCAAGAACTTCAGCGCCATCGGCACGCTGCTGCGCTCGGGGCTCGCGGCGACCATCCTGCCCCAATCGCTGGTCGGCCCGGGCCTGAGACTGCTTGGACGCGCCGAGGGCCTGCCGGAATTGCCTCTGAACCGCATGGGTCTCATCCACGCGCCGGGACGTCCGAGCGAAGAAGCGAAAGCCTTGGCCGAGGCGATCCGCCAGACCATCGGCGCGCCGGCCAGCGCACCCGCGCGCGAGGCCGCCGCCTGAAGCCAGAGCCGGGCTCCCTTCGAGGCGCCGAGGCTCGAGCGCCTCGCCCGCGAACCATCCTCCAAACGCTAAGATCAAGATGACCGACGCGACCGCGCCAAGGACCGGGCTCATCCAGTCGGTCTGGGCGAACCCCATCCTGCTGCTGGTTCTCACCACGCTGATCTGGGCCGCCCACTCGATCGTCGGGCGTCTCGCGGTCGGGCAGATCGGCCCGATGACCCTGACCTGTCTCAGGTGGGGCGCCGCGCTGATCCCCATTCTGATCGCCGCACGTCCTTCTCTGAGGCGCGACTGGCCCGCCTTGCGCAAGCGCTGGATCTATCTCACCGCGATGGGGACGGCCGGGTACACCGTGTTCGTCGCACTCTTCTATGTCGCCGCGCATTATACGACCGCGCTCAACCTCTCGATCATCCAGGGCGCCATTCCCGCGATGGTGCTGATCGGCGCGCGCGCCTTCCTCGGAGTGAGGTTCACCGCGTTGCAGGCGCTTGGCGCCTTCATCACCATGCTGGGGGTGATGGTGATCGCCGCGCAGGGCGATCCGGCAAGGCTGAGGGCGCTCGCCTTCAATGCCGGCGATGTGATGATGGTCGCGGCGGCGGCGCTCTACGCCGGCTACACCGTCGGCCTTCGCCAGCGGCCGAACGTCGCGGGG
>DATGHB010000036.1:0-5361 GCA_035308265.1 Roseiarcus sp. | reverse complement strand
CCGGAGGCGATCACCGACGGGTCGTCGCCGGGAACGTCGGAAATGATCAGGGACACGATCCTGGCCGGCGCGGCGGCGAGCGTGAGCCTGCCGCCCTTGATCGCCGAGAGATGCTTGCGGACGCAGTTCATCTCCTGGATGCTGGCGCCGCTTCTGAGCAGCGCCTTGTTGAGAGCCTGCTTGTCCATCAGCGTGATTCCCGGCGCCGGCAAGGAAAGCAGGGCGGAGCCGCCGCCCGAGATCAGGCATAGGACCAGGTCGTCCGGGCCAAGGCCCTTGACGAGATCGAGAATCCGCCGCGCCGCCATTGGTCCCGCGGCGTCGGGAACGGGATGGGCGGCCTCGGCGACCTCGATCCGCCTGAGAGGCCCGACCCCGTGGCCATAGCGGGTGACGACGAGACCGGCGAGAGGCTTGTCGTCAGGCCAATGGGCTTCGACCGCGCGGGCCATCGAGGCGGCGGCCTTGCCGGCGCCGACCACCACCGTGCGCCCGCGCGGCGGGGGGGGAAGGTTCGGGGGAACCGCCTTGTCGGGCGAAGCGGCCGCGATCGCGGCGTCGAACATGTCCCGCAGCAGCTGCCGCTCGTTCATGGGACTCGCCTCCCCAACCGGAGTCTCAGGCCGGCGCCTTCCCCTGGCCGATTTCGTGATGCGCGAGTCCCTCAAGCACGCGCGCCATGCCGGAATGGTCCCAAGCCGCGCCGCCTGCGGCGACGGCGGCGTTGAACAGCTCCTGGCAGGTCGCGGTGTTCGGCAGGCTGACCCCAAGCGAGCGGGCGCCCTGCAAGGCGAGGTTCAGATCTTTCTGATGCAACACGATCCGGAAGCCGGGCTCGAAATTGCGCTTGATCATGCGCTCGCCGTGGACCTCGAGAATGCGGGACGCGGCGAATCCGCCCATCAGCGCCTGGCGCACGCGCGCCGGATCGGCGCCGGCCCTGGAAGCGAAGACGAGCGCTTCACCGACCGCCTCGATGGTCAGGGCGACGATGATCTGGTTGGCGACCTTGGTCGTCTGTCCGTCGCCGGCGCCGCCGACGAGGGTGATGTTCTTGCCCATGAGCGCGAAGAGCGGCTTGACCTTCTCGAAAGCAGCCTCGGGGCCGCCAACCATGATCGTGAGGCTGGCCGCCTTCGCGCCCACCTCGCCCCCGGAAACCGGCGCGTCGAGATAGTCGCAGCCAAGGGCGTTGACTTTCTTGGCGAACTCCTTGGTGGCGATCGGCGAGATCGAACTCATGTCGACCACGATCTTGCCGGGCGAAAGCCCTTCCGCGACCCCGTCGGGGCCAAAGAGAACCGCTTCGACATCGGGCGTATCGGGGACCATGGTGACGATCACCTCGGCCTTCTGGGCGACTTCTTTCCCGCTGACGCAGCCGACAGCGCCCTTGTCGGTCAGCTCCTTCGGCGGAGCGCGGCGCGAGTGGACGAACAGCTCATGGCCGCCTGCGAGGAGGTTGCCGGCCATCGGGCGTCCCATGATGCCGAGACCGATGAAACCGATCTTTGCCATTGTCTCATTCTCCAGCGTCAGTGAGATCGCGTCTTCAGGCGGCTTTCCCGGCGAGATAGGGCCGCAGCCACGCGAGCCCGGGTTTCGTCGCCGCCTGGGGCTTGTATTCGCAGCCGATCCAACCCTTGTAGCCGAGTTCGTCGATCCGGCGGAATACGAACGGATAGTTGATCTCTCCGGTCCCAGGCTCATGACGGCCGGGATTGTCGGCGACCTGAATGTGTCCGATGCGAGCGAACTCCCGCTCGATCGTGTTGACGAGGTCTCCCTCCATGACCTGCGCATGATAGACGTCGTACTGGAGCTTGAGGTTGTTGGCGCCCGTCGCGGCGATGATGGAGAGGCCCAGGCTCGGGCGATCGATGAAGAAGCCGGGAATGTCGCGGCTGTTCACCGGCTCAAGGAGAAGGCCGATCTTCGCCGCCTGGAGCTTCTCCGCGGCATATTGCAGGTTCTCGACCAGCACGCCGCGGGCCTTCTCCGCCTTAACCCCGCCCGGCAAGAGTCCGGCCAGACAGTTGAGCTGCGGACAGCCGAGCGCCTGGGCGTAGTCGATCGCCTTCTTGACGCCTTCGCGGAATTCCACGACGCGATCCGACTGGCAGGCCACTCCCCGGTCGCCGCGCGCCCAGTCGCCTGCGGGGAGATTGTGGAGAACGAGCTCGAGGCCATTGTCCTTGAGGGCTGCCGCGATGTCGCGCGCCGAGAATTCGTAGGGGAACATGAATTCGACAGCGCTGAAGCCCGCCTCGGCCGCCGCCTCGAAGCGTTCGAGAAACGGCAGCTCGGTGAACAGCATCGAAAGATTGGCGGCGAAACGGGGCATGATGTCTTCTCCTGGCGGCGGGGCTTCGGCCCGTCTCACATCAAGGACGCCGGCGCGTTCCTCGCGTCCGGCGGATCACCGCTTGTCCGAGAGCGCCTCGGCCGGCTTCTTCTCCGCGGCGCGCATGTCCTGGCTCTTCCTGATCGACAGCTTGGGATCGAGGCAGAGGATCTCCTCGAACTCGTTCACCCCCTCGATCTCCGCCCCCATGGAAATGTTGGTGACGCGCTCGAGGATGAACTCGAGCACCACCGGGACCTGATGTTCCTCCATGAGCTCGTGGGCTCGCGCGAAAGCGGCCTTGAACTCGTTCGGGCTCTTGACCCGGATCGCCTTGCAACCGAGTCCCTCGGCGACCGCCACGTGGTCCACCCCGTAGCCAGGCACCGCGTCGCCCTCGGGCGCCGCGTTGATGTTCTCGAAGGCGAGAGAGACCTCGAAGTCCATCTCGAAACCGCGCTGCGACTGGCGGATGAGGCCGAGGTAGGAGTTGTTCACCACCACATGAAGATAGGGCAACTTATGCTGCGCGCCGACGGCGAGCTCCTCGAGCATGAACTGAAAATCATAGTCGCCGGAGAGCGCCACGATCTTTCTTTTGGGGTCGGCCGCACGCACGCCGAGCGCGGCGGGAAGCGTCCAGCCCAAGGGCCCGGCCTGGCCGCAATTGATCCAGTTGCGGGGTTCATAGACGTGCAGGAACTGGGCCCCGGCGATCTGCGAGAGGCCGATCGTCGTCACATAGCAGGTGTCGCGATCGAGGCACTCGTTCATCTCCTGATAGACGCGCTGGGGTTTGAGCGGGACCTGATCGAAATGCGACCGGCGCAGCATGTTCTTCTTGCGATGCAGGCATTCGGCCGCCCACTTCGACCGGTCCTTGAGCTTCCCTTCCGCCTTGAGCGAGCGAGCCGCCTCGATGAAGAGTTCGAGGCCCACGCGGGCGTCGGAGACGATGCCGAAGTCCGGTCCGAACACCCGGCCGATCTGGGTCGGCTCGATGTCGACGTGAACGAATTTGCGGCCCTTGGTGTAGAGGTCGATCGAGCCGGTGTGACGGTTGGCCCAGCGATTGCCGATCCCGAACACGAAATCCGATTCGAGGAACGTCGCGTTGCCGTAGCGATGGCTGGTCTGGAGTCCGACCATTCCCGCCATCAGGTCGTGATCGTCGGGGATCGAGCCCCAGCCCATCAAGGTCGGGACGACGGGAACGCCCGTAAGCTCGGCGAACTCGACCAGGAGGCTGCTCGCGTCGGCGTTGATAACGCCCCCGCCCGACACGATCAGCGGCCGCCCGGACGCGTTCAGCATCTCAAGCGCGCGCCGGGCCTGCGCCTTGGTGGCCGCGGGCTTGTAGACCGGCAGGGGCGCGTAGGTCTCAATGTCGTATTCGATCTCGGCGGTCTGGACGTCGATCGGCAGGTCGATCAGCACCGGCCCCGGACGGCCCGACCGCATCACGTGGAACGCCTGCTGAAACACCATCGGCACGAGCGCCGGCTCGCGCACGGTCACAGCCCATTTCGCCACCGGCTTGGCGATCGACTCGATGTCGATCGCCTGGAAATCCTCCTTGTAGAGCTTCGCTCGCGGCGCCTGCCCGGTGATGCAGAGAATGGGGATCGAGTCGGCCGCGGCCGCGTAGAGCCCGGTGATCATGTCGGTTCCCGCCGGCCCGGAGGTGCCAATGCAGACGCCGATCGCGCCCGCTTTCGCACGCGTATAGCCATCCGCCATATGCGAGGCGCCTTCGACATGGCGCGCGAGGATATGGCGGATCGAGCCGCGCTTGCGCAGCGCCGCGTAGAACGGATTGATCGCCGCGCCGGGCACGCCGAAGGCGACCGAGACGCCCTCCCGCTCGAGCACCATGACCGCCGCGTCCACCGCTTTCATCTTCGCCATCGGACTCTCCCGCAACCTACCTCGGGCAAGCATAACCATGCCCTAACAGAGTTGGAATACGTTCCATGGGATGGAAATCGACAGACGTCTATTTTATATATCAAGCGCTTGATGGTTTTCATCGCCAAGCGCGCGCCAGATTGCGGCAAGTTTCCCGTATGGCGGAAAGTCGGTCAGGTCTCTATGAAAGGGCATATGGTTAGGCCTTTCCGAGGATAAAGCCGCGATCAAGGCGGCGACATGGGACGGGAAACGGCGGGTGCAAGGCGATCCGGCGCGGCGAGCCGGTCTCTCTCCGCAAAATCGGCGACGGGAAGCGATCAGGTGCAATGGAACTGTCACACCAACTTGGTTCCGGCGGAGCGATGTTTGGAAGGCCCGCTGTGCCTCACGCCACGGTGGCGGTTCGCCACGTCGGAACGTTTCGTCTCGCAAGAGGCGGAGCGTGCGGCGGGATGTGAGATGGCGCTGGACGTTGAAAGTGTTTTGGACGGCGGCGTGAACGGACAGGAACCGTTGGGCTGATCCGGGCGATTTGAACCGCTGCATCTTACGCTCGCGCCGCCGTGTCGGCTGGCTCGAATTCTCAGCCCGATTGTTCTGGCGCAAGCCCTGCTCATGGCGAGCAGACAATCCAATTTCGGACTTTGCCGCGCCGTAAGAGCGAAGCTTGTCGGTCACCAAAACATCAGGTGCGAAGCCTTGTTTCTTGAGTAGCTTGCGCATCAGCTTCACGGCTGCAGTCTTGTCCCGCCGTCGTTGCAGGAGCAGGTCGAGAACCTCGCCTTCGTCGTCAACCGCGCGCCACAGCCAGAACTGTCGCCCCGCAATCGCTACGGCCATCTCATCGAGATGCCATCGCGTCGTCGGCCGCGGGAGTCGACGGCGAAGTTCTCGGGCGAACATCGGCCCGAATTTAAATACCCATCGCCGCACCGTTTCGTAGGACACGTCGAGCCCACGCTCAGCGAGCAGATCTTCGACGTCGCGATAGCTGAGCGTGAAACGCACATAGAGCCAAACCGCGTGCCGGATGATCGTGGGCGGAAACTGGTGGCGGGCGAACGAGATCGTCATCCGCCATCTTACCAGGCAAACCGCGACGCGCT
>DATGHB010000035.1:0-3403 GCA_035308265.1 Roseiarcus sp. | reverse complement strand
GCTGGTCGGCGTGACCACGCGCTTTGACGGCAGGATCGCGCTCGGCGGCGAGGACATCACAGCTCTGCCGCCGCACCTGCGGGCGCGGCGAGGCATCGGCTGGACGCCGCAGGAGCGCAACATCTTCCGCTCGCTCACAGTGGAAGAGAACATGGCCGCGGTCGCTGCGCCCGGACCCTGGACGGTCAAGCGCGTCTACGGGCTCTTTCCTCGCCTCAAGGAGCGGCGCCAAGCCATGGGCCGTCGATTGTCGGGCGGGGAGCAGCAGATGCTGGCCATCGGCCGCGCGCTGGTCCTCAACCCGCGCCTGCTCCTGCTCGACGAGCCGACCGAGGGGCTCGCCCCGATCATCGTCGACGAATTGCTGCGCGCCTTGCGCGAACTCGGCCGCGCGGGCTTATCGATGATCATTGTCGAGCAGAAGCCCAGGAAGATCCTGCCGTTCACCGATTGCGCGATCGTTCTCGACCGCGGCGCGATCGCTCACGCCGCGCCGAGCGCCGAACTGCTCGCTGATCCGGCCGCGCTCGACGCGCATTTGAGCGCGAAAAAGAGGACCGGGGGATAGGGCGGGAGAGCCCTACTTCGGCGCCTTCTCCCACGGCGACGGCACGCCGACCCGGATGGCCTGCGAGAAGTCGGCCGACTGGTCGGCGGCTCTCGCGCGCTCGCTGACGCGCGCCCGCTCCATGAGTTCGCCAAGCGGCATCGTCGTGACCACCGCGCCGTGGTCATAGAGGTAGCCCGGCAGGAAGCCGTTGACGACGAGGCGCCAGTCAAAGGGAAGTGTGCTGCCCGCAGCCCTCACCAGCTTGAAGACCACGGTCGCGCAATTCGCGGTGATCGAATTGTACCACTTCGGCGCCGCCGCCAGCGCCGTCGATTGGGAGACGTATTCGAGCAGGAGCAGGCGCGCCCGGTCGGGCGGGGTGTTAAGCCGGTAGAGGCGCACGTCCTCGCCGCGCACGTTGGTGCGCAGCCGGACCGAATCGCGTTCGGTGGTGGCGAGATAGACGAGGGTGTGGGATTTGAACGCGTCGGCGACCGGCGAGAACACGCTCGACTTCTCACGCCTCACCTCGACCGACCAGGCGATGTGGTCGCCATTCTCGAAGCCGAAGCTCATGATGACATGAGCCATTGCCGGCCCCGCCCAATAGGCGAGGAACAGATCGAGCGTCGTCAGCTTCGAGAGATCGTAAGCGCGCTTGCTCCACTTTTCGGTGAAGTCCTTGTCGGTGCGCCAGTCGAAGTCCCGCACGTCGGAGAGGGTCAGAATGTCGCCTGAGACAGTTCCGGTCGTCTGCCGCGCGACGTCGGGCGCCCAGTCGCCATCGAGCGGCGGCCTGATCGAGCCCCACCAGACGACGAGGCCGCCGAAGGCGACGGCGAAGACAGCGAGCGCGATCAGGCCGCGACGCATGATGAGCGCCGCGATCGTTGCGAGGCCGAGCGCCGTGAACACAATCGCCGCTGCCGCTCGTAAGGCTTCCGGCGCCGGAAACCGGAAGAAGAGCGCAAGAGCGCCCCACGCGGTCAAGGGGGCGATGACGAGTAGAGGAACAAGGACTCGAAAGAGCGCGCCTGCGACGCGCAGCCCCCTGCCCGGCGCCGAGCCGCGCATCCCCTGCCCCCTGAAAGCCGGCGCGCCTGGCTCGCGCCTTCAGTCGACCGCGGGCGCGATCGCCGAAGCCTCGATGGTCCCGCCGAATCCGGAGTAGGTCAACGTCACCTTCTCGCCGGCCTTCAGGCCCTTGATGTTGACGCCCCTGGCGGCCTTGTAGGTCGAGCCGTTCTCCAGAGTGACGACATGCTGCAACAGGTCGACGGACCTTATTGTCCCGCTCGTCCGATAGGTCGTGTCCGTCGCGAGGGCGGCGGGGGCCGCGCCGAGGATTCCCAGGGCGGCCAACGCGCCGAGCGCTCTCATCATCGAATCGTTCCTTTCCTTGAATGCACGCTCGCGGCGAACCAAAGAAACCCCGTCAGCCCTCGCTCTGATGCCCGCCGCTAAGCGGCACGAACGGGATGATCTTGCCGCCGAAAATGTCCGAGCGCGCAACCGTTGGGGCGCCGTCCACGTCAACCTTCTTGACCACCTTGAGGATGTGCTGGGCGCCAGGCGGACCGACCGGAATGACCATGATCCCGCTTGGCTTCAGTTGCTGGAGCAGGGGCGGGGGGATGTGGTCGATGCCACAGGTGACGATGATCTTGTCGAACGGCGCCGCCTCCGGCCAGCCGTAGTAGCCGTCGCCGCTTCGGGTGGCGATGTCGGAATATTCGCGGTAGCCGGCGCCGATCAGCCGGTCATAAACTCCGCGGGTGCGGCTGGCGAGCTCGGGAATAATCTCGATCGAATGGACGTGAGGGGTGAGATAGGTGAGCAAGGCCGACTGGAAGCCTGAGCCGGTGCCGATTTCGAGGACCTTGTCGCTTCCGCGAATGTAGAGCGCGCTGGTCATGCGGCCCATCGTGCCAGGCGGGGTGATGGTGACCCCGAATCCGATGTCGAGATAGTGCCCGACATAGGCGTTCTCCCGGTCTTCCGGCAGGGTGAACTCCTGGCGCGGCGTCATCAGGAAGGCGCGCTTGTCGGCCTGGGTCCAGAGGTCGTGGAAACTGAGCAGCACCTCATAGCGGTCCCAGCGCCGCTCGAGATACTTGGCGTCCTCCGCTGGCCGGTTGGCCGTCATCCAGGCGACGAACGCGGCCTTGCTCGACAGCGGCGGCCCCTCGGCGGCCAGGGCCGCGAGCGGCGAAAAGGCGGCGACGCTGGCCGCCGCGCCAAGGAGAAATTCGCGTCTGAGCATCAAGGCTCCCTTAATCGACGAAAGATTCGCGCCCAAGCGTGCGCCTAGCACGACGAATGATCCGGATTGTGACGCGAGCAAGGCCGACGCCGATCGCCCGCGCGCGCGAGCCGGCCCGCCAGGAACGCGCGCAGTTCCGCCCAGGATCGCGAGGCGGCGTTGCGGTCATAGGCGAGCGTCATTCCCATGACTTTCGTTCCCGCGCCAAACTCGGGCAGATCGAAAGCGTGGGCCGCGCCCGGATAGACCACGAGCTTGGCCATGCCGGGCGCCTGGCGACTCACGAGCCCGGCGCAATCGGCCGCCGGGGTGACGTCGTCACGCGCGCCGACGAGAATGAGCGTGGGGATCTTCAACCTTGCGCCGCCTACATTGGCGCAGGGCGGATAGAAAGCCGCGGCGACCCGGAAGCCGGGCGCGCCGCCTCCGGCCGCGATCTTGAGCGCCGTATCGCCGCCTTGCGAAAACCCGACCGCCGCGATCCGGGCGGGATCGACGTCGGACAAGCGGGAGAGCCAGGCGAGCGCGCCATAGGCGTCGTCGAGGGCCGGCTGAAAGTCGACGGCGCAGGTTTCCTTCAGGCCGCGGGT
>DATGHB010000034.1:0-10266 GCA_035308265.1 Roseiarcus sp. | reverse complement strand
TAGGCATGTTTGATGTGGTCTTCTGCCGCAACGTGCTGATCTATCTCGATCAAGCGGCCAAAGCCGATCTGCTCGATCGGCTGGCGCGGGCCATTTATGGCGACGGCTATCTCATCCTCGGCGCGGCCGAGACGGTGGTCGGCGTCACCGAGCGACTCAAGGTCTTGCCGGATAAGCGCGGCCTCTATGCGCCAAATCTGCATCCGGCCCCGTTGGCGGGCGCGGGTCGCAGCATGCCGCGGCTGGTTGCCGTCACCAACGCACGTTGAAAGAGCTTCACGCAAACAAAAACCCCGGCCATCGGCCGGGGTTTTGCATGAAAGGCTTGATGAGAGCCTAGGCGGAGATTTTCGCCTCGTCCTCGCTCGGTTCGCGCAGCACGTAGCCACGGCCCCAAACCGTCTCGATGTAGTTCTTGCCGCTGGAAGCATTAGCGAGTTTCTTGCGTAGCTTGCAAATGAAGACGTCGATGATTTTGAGCTCCGGCTCGTCCATGCCGCCATAGAGATGGTTGAGGAACATCTCCTTGGTCAGCGTCGTGCCTTTGCGCAGCGAGAGCAGCTCCAGCATCTGATATTCCTTGCCGGTCAGATGCACGCGCGCTCCGTCGACTTCGACCGTCTTCTGATCGAGGTTGACGGTGAGATCGCCAGTGATGATGACCGACTGGGCGTGTCCCTTCGAACGGCGCACGATGGCATGAATGCGGGCGACGAGTTCGTCTTTGTGGAATGGCTTCGTGAGGTAGTCATCCGCGCCGTGGCCAAGACCTTTGACCTTGTCCTCAATGCCCGCCATGCCCGAGAGAATCAGAATGGGAGTCTTGATCTTGGTGACCCGGAGCGAGCGCAGCACCTCGTAACCGGACATGTCCGGCAGGTTCAGGTCAAGCAGGATGATGTCGTAGTCGTAGAGCTTGCCGAGGTCGATCCCCTCCTCGCCGAGGTCGGTAACATAGACGTTGAAGTTTTCCGACTTCAGCATCAGTTCGATGCTTTGCGCGGTCGCCGCATCGTCTTCTATCAAGAGTACCCGCATATTAGGCTCCCCGCCTCGCCCGTTGCTTCGTGACCGCGATTATATACGCCGCTCCCATGCCCAATGCTCGACGGCGAGACCTCGGGCTGATTCGAATTATACAGTGATCGCGATTGGTTAACAAACCATGATTCACTTACACAAGTCCCCCGATCGCGTCCGGAACGATATTAGTAACAATTTGATAAGAAACGGTATTTGGTCAGAATAAAAACTAACGCATTACATCAACAATCGACCCTAACAGATTCATCAGACCCGCAGTTCAGCGGCTGGGAGGAAAGACCTCGTCGCGCCGCGGGACGCCGCGAAAAACCTTTCGCCCGCCAGGCCGCCCGAGCCTGGGCCCGATTGTTAACGTCCCAAGTAAACGAACTCCTAACGGCGGATGCCGCCAGCCGTTTTCGCCGCCGTCCCGCGCGACGGGCCGGCGCCGTCGGCCAGGGCTGCCGGTTCGGCCCCCTGACGTAAGAAAAGAGAAACCTTCCTCATGCATCGTCGGGCCGTCTCGTATTGGTGACGGGGAACGCCGACGTCCGCTCGCGGCGAACTTGTTGTCGAGGTTTGTTGAGGAGTGCGCCAGAATGAAGTCGCGGGACACGCTTATTCGTCTGAAGCGTTTTCAGCTCGAAGAGAAGCGCCGCCGGGTTCGCCAGATCGAGCTGATGGTGGCCGAGTTTACCCGCATGATCGGCGACCTCGATCGCGAGATCGCCAACGAGGAGAAGCGCGCGGGCATCTCCGATCCCGCTCATTTCGCCTATCCGACCTATGCGCGGGCGACGTCGGTCAGACGCGACAATCTCAAGAGCTCGATTGCGGAGCTTGGGGGCCAGATCGACGAGGCAAAGGCCGCGCAGGAAGAAGCCGAGGCCGAGCTTCTCAAATTCGAGACCCTGGAAGTGCGCGACAAGACCAACGATCGCCTGGCCGAAGCCGTCGCGCGAGCCTGACGCTTTCGGTCATCCCGCAGAGGCCAGCCCTCGCTCAGTTGACCATCTTCACCCAACCGTCCGCGTTGCGGCTCGAAAGCCGATGATCTAAGTCTGTCCCAGCGGCGGGAGACCGGCGGCAGCTTCGCGAGAGGCGCGCCGAAGGGATGCTTGTTGCGCCGAAGGTTGACGCTCGCTTTTGGAAGGTCTCATGCTGATCGGAGTTCCGGCCGAAACGGACCCCGCGGAAACCCGTGTCGCCGCGTCTCCGGAGACGGTCAAGAAATTCGTCGGCCTGGGGGCGGAAGTCGCAATCGAGCGTGGCGCGGGCCTGAAGGCAGGGTTTCCGGACGCTGACTACGGCTCGGCGGGCGCGCGGATCGTCGACGCCGATCAAGCCTTCGGTGCGGATCTTGTGCTCAAGGTCCGCCGACCAACCCGAGCCGAGCTTGCTCTGGTCAAAGACGGCGCGCTCATCATCGGGATGATGGACCCTCATGGCCATCGCGGCGCGATCGAATCGATCGCGAAGACGGGGGCGGCGGCCTTTGCACTTGAGCTCTTGCCGCGCATTACCCGCGCCCAGGTCATGGATGTGCTGTCGAGCCAGGCCAATCTCGCCGGCTACCGTGCGGTGATCGACGCCTCGGCGGAATTTGGCCGGGCTCTGCCGATGATGATGACGCCCGCCGGCACCGTCCCGGCGGCCAGGCTGTTCGTGATGGGCGTCGGGGTCGCCGGCTTGCAGGCGATCGCCACTGGCCGGCGCCTGGGCGCGGTTGTCACCGCGACCGACGTGCGCCCGGCGACCAAGGAGCAGGTCGAATCGCTCGGCGCGAAATTCGTCGCCGTCGAGGACGATGAGTTCAAACAGGCCGAAACCGCGGGCGGCTATGCGAAGGAAATGTCGGACGCCTACAAGGCCAAGCAGGCTGCTCTCATCGCCGGGCATATCGCCAAACAGGACATCGTCGTCACCACCGCGCTGATCCCGGGGCGCCCGGCGCCGCGTCTTGTCAGCGCCGACATGGTCAAGTCGATGCGCGCGGGCTCGGTCATCGTCGACCTCGCGGTCGAGCGCGGAGGAAATTGCGAGCTCTCGAGGCCCGGCGAACTGGCGCTTAGCGACAACGGCGTCAAAATCGTCGGCTATTCCAACGTCACGCGGATTCCCGCCTCCGCTTCGTCGCTCTACGCGCGCAATCTTTACGCCTTCGCCGAGACGCTGATCGACAAGGAGACGAAGTCGGTCGCGGTCAACTGGGACGACGAACTGGTGAAGGCCACCTGCCTCACCCGCGGCGGCGCGATCGTCCACCCCGCCTTCACCTCCCAATAAACCCTCGCCAATAAACCCTTGCGCGCCCTGAAGCGCCGGAGAGCCCGATGGACAACCTCGACGCCGCGATTGAAAAGCTCCGAGCCGCCGCGGAAGCGGCGCGTCAGGCCGCCCAGGCCGCGCAAGCTTACAGCGACCAGCTCGCCACCGCGGGCCACGCCGCTTCGGGCGGCGCGATCGATCCGTTCGTGTTCAGGCTCGCGATTTTCGCGCTGGCGGTGTTCGTCGGCTACTACGTCGTCTGGTCGGTGACGCCGGCGCTGCATACGCCGCTCATGTCGGAGACCAACGCCATTTCCTCGGTCATCGTGGTCGGCGCCCTCCTGTCGGTCGGCGTCGCCGCGGTCGACAGCGGTTCGGTGTTCGCCCGCTTTGTCGGCTTCATCGCGCTCATCCTCGCCTCGGTCAACATTGTCGGCGGCTTCATGGTCACTGAGCGCATGCTGGCGATGTACAAGAAGAAGGGCTGAGGACACGTGAACCCCAACCTCGCCGCCCTGCTCTATCTCGCCGCCGGCATTTTATTCATTCTGGCGTTGCGCGGACTGTCCTCGCCCGCGACCTCGCGCCAGGGCAACCGCTTCGGCATGATCGGCATGGCGGTCGCGGTCATCACGACGCTCGCGCTCAGGCCGCCATCGAGCGCGCTCTCCTGGATCCTCATCGTCGTCGGCGTCGCCATTGGCGGCGGCATCGGCGCGTGGCGCGCCCGCACCATTGCGATGACGGCCATGCCGCAACTGGTGGCGATGTTCCATTCGCTGGTTGGTCTCGCCGCTGTGCTGGTCGCGGCCGGCGCTTTTTATGCGCCCGAGGCCTTCGGCATCGAAGAGGGCGCCATCATCCACCCCGCCAGCACCATCGAAATGTCGCTCGGGCTGGCGATCGGCGCGATCACATTCACCGGCTCGATCATCGCCTTCCTCAAACTCGACGGGCGCATGTCCGGCGCGCCGATCCTTCTGCCGCAGCGCCATCTGGTCAACGGCGCGCTCGGGATCGCGCTCGTCGTCCTGATCGCGCTCTTCTACGTCACGCAATCGCCCGTCTGCTTCTGGCTCATCGCGCTGATCTCGCTGGCGCTCGGCATGCTTCTCATCGTTCCGATCGGCGGCGCGGACATGCCGGTCGTCATCTCGATGCTCAATTCCTATTCCGGCTGGGCGGCCGCGGGCATCGGCTTCACGCTCGGCAATCTCGCGCTAATCATAACCGGGGCCCTCGTCGGCTCCTCGGGCGCGATCCTGTCCTACATCATGTGCAAGGGCATGAACCGGTCTTTCATTTCCGTCATCCTCGGAGGCTGGGGCGGCGAGGTCGCCGGACCGGCAGGCGCCAAGGAGAGCCGTCCGGTCAAGCAGGGCTCGGCTGACGACGCAGCGTTCATGATGAAGAATGCATCGAAGGTGATCGTCGTTCCTGGCTATGGCATGGCGGTCGCGCAGGCGCAGCACAGCCTGCGCGAGATGGCGGATTTGCTCAAGAAGGACGGCGTCGAGGTCAAATACGCGATCCATCCTGTCGCCGGCCGCATGCCAGGGCACATGAACGTTCTCCTCGCCGAGGCCAACGTTCCCTATGACGAAGTGTTCGAGCTCGAGGACATCAACAGCGAGTTCCCGCAAGCCGACGTCGCCTATGTCATCGGCGCCAACGACGTGACCAATCCCGCCGCCAAGACCGACCCCAAATCGCCCATCTACGGCATGCCGGTCCTCGACGTCGACAAGGCGAAGACGGTTTTGTTCGTCAAGCGCGGCATGGGCTCCGGCTACGCCGGGGTCGAGAACGAACTCTTCTTCCGCGACAACACGCTGATGCTGTTCGGCGACGCCAAGAAGATGACCGACGCGATCGTGAAGGCGCTCCAGCACTGAGCGTGGCGGCGATGGCCGGGTTTAGCGAACAATGCTGATCGCGGTCCTGGGCTGCGCGGCGCTCCTATACGCTGTCGCGGTCGTCGGGCTTTATGCCGGCCAGCGCAAACTGCTGTTTCGCTGCGACGCCGACGAGGTCGATCCGGCAACCCTCGGGCTCAAGGCTGAGGTCCTCCGTCTGAAAACCAAGGACGGGGAGAGCCTGCTCGCCTGGCGCATCCTTCCTGAGCCAGGGCGACCGATGATCCTCTATTTTCACGGCAACGCGGGGGGGATCGACCTGCGCATCGAGCGCTTTCGCGCAATCACCAAAGCGGGCATGGGGCTCATCGCGATCGAATATCGCGGCTACGCCAGTTCGACCGGCGCCCCGAGCGAGCGCGGGCTCAAGCTCGATGGCGAAGCGGCCTATGGGGCTGCGATCGAAAGCGGCGTTGCGCCCGAGCGCATCGTCCCCTTGGGCGAGTCGCTTGGATCCGGGGTTGCGGTCGCGCTCGCCGCGCACCACAAAGTTGGCGCGCTTGTGCTCGACTCGCCCTATTCGTCGATCGCCGACGTCGCGGCCGCGCGATACTGGTTCATGCCCGTTCGCGCGCTTCTGCGCGATCCGTTCCGCAACGACTTGCTGATCGGGTCGGTCAACGCGCCGACCCTGATGGCGCACGGAACGAACGACCGGGTTGTCCCGATCCGCTTCGGCGAAAGACTGTTCGCACTCTCCAATCCGCCGAAGGAGTTCTGGCGGATCGAGGGGGCGATCCATCTCGCGCTGGGCGAGCGCTTCGCGGACGCCCTCGAATGGATCGTCCGAACGGTCGGGTGACCGAGGGCGCTTGGCGCCGTCCGGCGATGCACGCAATGGAACGGAACTCGGCTAGAGCCTTTTTCTTAAGGCCGCCCTTGAGCGATTCCGCCCAAGGCCTGACGGGTCTGGTTACCCCTCTCGACGCGGGGTTGTGGCCGCCGCACGACTGGCTCAACCTCTCGCGCGTGCGCGTTGCCGGTTTATAGTGAATGATCTGCAGCTCCTTGGGGCCGGCCCGCGGTCCCGTTGGCTTGGAGGCCAAGTGTCTCGACACCAATCAGCAAATCTGTTCGATCTCATCGCGTCGCGGGCCCCGCATCCGGATAAGCCCGCTCTCGAGACCGGCGACGCGACGGCGCTGACCTATGGCGAACTCATCGAGCGCTCGGCGCAGGCGGCCAATGCGCTGGTTAGGCTCCGGGTCAAACCCGGCGACCGGGTCGCGGCGCAGATCGACAAATCGACCGACATGATCGTGCTGGCGCTCGCCTGCCTTCGCGCCGGCGCGGTTCTGTTGCCGCTGAACACCGCCTATACGCTCGCCGAGCTCGAATATTTCCTTGGCGACGCCGAGCCGGCGCTCACTCTCTGCCGCCCCGATTCGCTCGAGCCGGTCCGCGCGCTCGCGCGCAAGCTCAATCTTCGAGCGGTCGAGAGCCTTGGCACGAAGCGCGACGGAACCTTCGCTGCGGCGGTCGCCGCCGCGCCGTCCGGGTTCCAGACCGTCCCGCGGGCGAGCAGCGACCTCGCCGCGATCCTCTACACGTCAGGCACCACCGGCCGCTCGAAGGGCGCGATGCTGACACACGAGAATCTCACTTCGAACGCGCTGACGCTCGTCGATTGCTGGCGTTTCACCGCCGCGGACCGGCTCATTCACGCGCTGCCCGTCTTCCACACCCATGGGCTGTTCGTGGCGGTCAATGTCGCGCTGCTCGCGGGGACGACGATGATCTATATGGCCCGGTTCGACGCCGACGCGGTGATCGCGGCGCTGCCGCAAGCAACCGCGATGATGGGCGTGCCGACCTTCTATACGCGGCTCCTCGACCATCCCGGCCTCACCCGCGAGGCCTGCGCGAACATGCGCCTCTTCGTCTCGGGCTCGGCGCCCTTGCTTGCGGAAACCCATGCCGCCTGGCGGGCGCGCACCGGCTTCGCCATTCTCGAGCGCTACGGCATGACCGAGACCAACATGATCACGTCGAACCCTTATGACGGGGAACGGCGGCCGGGGACGGTGGGTCTCGCGCTTCCAGGGGTCAGCGCGCGCATCGCCAGCCCTGAGAGCGGCGCTCCAGTTCGAGACGGTGAGATCGGAATCATCGAGGTCAAGGGGCCCAACGTGTTCGCCGGCTACTGGCGGATGCCGGACAAGACCGCCCAGGAGTTCCGCCCTGATGGCTATTTCATCACTGGCGATCTCGCCCGCGTCGACCGCGACGGCTACATCCACATCGTCGGGCGGGCGAAGGACCTGGTGATTTCCGGCGGCTTCAATGTCTATCCCAAGGAGGTCGAGACCGAGATCGACGCGATCGAGGGCGTGCTGGAGAGCGCCGTCTTCGGTGTCACCCACGCCGATTTCGGCGAGGGGGTGACGGCGGCCGTCGTTCCGCGCTCCGGCGCGGCGCTGAGCGAACAGGCGATCCTCTCGGCGCTGACCGGGCGGATCGCCAAATTCAAGACGCCGAAACGGGTCATCCTTGTCGATTCGCTGCCACGCAATGCAATGGGCAAGGTGCAGAAGGCCGCGCTCAGGGAAGCTTACAAGGACATCTATCGCGGATAGTTTAGCCAAGCCGTCCGGAGGCGTGGGCGAGGATTGTATAGACCTTGCCGGTGTTGGACAGGAGATAGGCCCGCCATTGCGACCCGTCGCGATCGCTTTGACTGATCTTCGTCAAGAGGCGCTCGAATTCCTGGATATAGCGGGTTGTCGTATCGCGGAATTGCGGGTCGGCGCGAAAGCGGCGCCGAATCTCGTCGAACGCCTGCTGGCCGGCCTCGGTGTAGAGCCGGCGCGATACGGCGCCCGTCTCGCCGCGGCGCCACCGATCCCACATCTCCACCGCGGCCTCGTTGTCGATGAGACCCGCGATTTCCCGGTTCAGCGCCTCGAGCGTCTCCGCGTCTCTGTTCGCGGCCTCCTCAGGTTCGTCGCGGGAGGCGGCCGCAAGCAGATTCGAAAGCCACCCAGGCTGTCCACGATCCGCGGCCGGCGCCGGGCTGGACGGCCCAGCGACCACGCGCGGCCCGGCGGCAGAGGATGCTGGCCACGGCTGCCCCAGGGCGCGCGCGAAAGGAGCGCCGGTCTCCGATACGCGGATCCGATCCAGCGCCTGGCCCTCGATGGCGGCTTCGGCGACGCGCGCGAGCGCAGTTTCCCGCGGCGAAGCGACCTCGACCGCATGCACGCTCTCTTGAGCGCGGGGCAGCGGCTTCTCAAGACGCGCGACTGCCGCTGTGGCCGTTGCGGCCGCGGAGACCGGTTCGGCGAGGTCGTAAGGCGCGCCTGCGTCCGACACCAGCGCGGCAAGCTCCTTCAGCGCGCGGATCTGATCGGAAACCACCCGCCGCATCGCTTCGGCGGTTTCGCTTGTCTCCTGCGGCAGATCGAGCACGCCGCGGCGCAGTTCCTGCCGGGTCTGATCGAGTTCGCGCTGAACCTGGCTCGCCATGTCCTTCACTTCCGCGACCGATTGGCGAAAGCGGTCGGCGGCGTGTTCGAGCGCGCCGGTCAGCTGTGCGTTGGTCTGTTCGAGGGTCGTCTGCAGCGTCTGGGCGGTTCGCTCGCGCTCCTTGGCGGCCGTGTCGCGAATGGTCTCGAATTGGCCGGCGACCGCGATCGAGGCGCCCCTCGTGGCGGCGGCGAGGGCGGCGCTGATCTCCTGGGCGCGCGCTTGCGCTCGGCCAAAGCTGTCTTCGACGTTGGCCGCGAAGCGCCCGAGCGTCGCCTCAAAGGCCTCGCTTCGGCCGGAAAGATCGCCGACGAGCGCCTGGAGGCTATCGTGGCGGCGTTCCAGCGCGAGGTCGAGCGACTGCTGCTGCCGCGCGAGTTCCCGTCCAACCGCGGCGAGCGCTTCTGCGTGCTGGGCGAGCTGTGCGCCGAGCGTGCCGGCGTCGGACTGAGTCGTGGCTGAAAGCCGCCCGAGGGTGGCCACCTGCGAGGCGATGCCGCTTAGCGCATGCTGGAATTCGTCAACCCGCGCGGCAAGCCCGCTCTGAACGGCGGCGAGTCTGTCCCCGGCCGATCCGATCGACCGATCAATGACGGCGCCGGTCTGACCCAAATTGTCGATCACGATCGTCAGTTCGTTGCGGACCCGGTCGCCCGCGCCCGAAAGAGCCTCGACCGAACTTTCGGCGCTGCGCGTCACGCTTTCGCGCAAGGAGGAGCTGGACGCCTCCACCTGCTCGGTCAACCGTTTCAGCAAGGCGTCGATCGTCTCGGCCGAACGGTGGGTGGTCTCGGCGGCCACGTTGCGCAGCGTTTCGCTGGAATCGGCGACCTCGGAGCGCAACTGCCCGGTCAGCGCGCTCAGCGCCCGCACCGGATCGGCCGCAGCGCCATTGACGGCGGCGATAAGCTCGTCCGTGCGACGGGTCAAGAGAGCCGCAAGGCCGGCCATTTGCTGGTCGACCGTGTGCATCGCGCGCTCGCCGACGCCCGCGATCCTCGCGGAGACATCCTCGCCCCTCTCGCCGAGGGCGGCGATGAGGTTGGCGCCCCCGCCTTCGATGACCTCACGCAAATCGTCGACCCTCGCCCGGATCGCGCCGGCGACGCTGGCTCCTCGCGCAGCCCAGATCGATTCGGCTTCCGAAGCCGCTGCCATCAGAACTTCGCTCATCGCCTGAATGCGAGCGGCCAGCCGCTCATCGATGGATTCGGCGTTGCGATTCGCCGCCTCCGCCATGACGGCCAGGCGCGAATCAATGATGCGCGCACTTTGATCCGCGGCCTCAGCCAGGGCCGCGAGGCGCGCGTCAAACATTTGCGCGCTTTGTCTAGTCGCGTCGGCGATGACGACATTGTGGGAGTCGAAGGCCGCGCCGACCGACGCCTTGTGCAAGTCGAGCATTGCCGTGACTCCGCGGGCGTGTTCGCCCACCTTGCCTTCCAGCTCGGCCCGGCTCGAATCGAAGCGCAGGCTCAGGTCTTGCATAGGCGTGACGACCTGTTCCCTGAATTGATCGACGCTCGCTCCGAGTGAGCGTGATACGTCCTCGACCCGACCGGTCAAGGTCGCGTTGATGTCTCGAGCGACGGTC
>DATGHB010000033.1:0-3922 GCA_035308265.1 Roseiarcus sp. | reverse complement strand
CTCCTGCGAGACGAACTTGGAGAAGTCTCGATTCTGTTACACGACGAGACCGACACGCTGTTCCTCACCAGTGAAAGATTTGAAGCACTTCAAGCTGCAGCGCAGGTTTATGAACTAGCTTCTAAAGCCCAATCGATTATCACAGAGGTAACGCAGGATGATCCTGACATTGCCATGACTTTCAAAGTCGGACAGGTCCTTGAAGAAGTTGCGAACGGAGAACTTCGAAAACATGTGTTCGCGACTTTTCGAGCTGCTTCTGTCTCTGTCCCTTCCGTAACCGCCATCCTTACAGTGGGACAAGCACCTTCCCTGTCGGCTGCCGACCGGGAAAGGATCGAGAACGAACGGAAAGAGCAGGCGTATGTGAGTAAACGGCGGAAAGCGACCGCACGTTTCGTATCGGCGTTTATCGATGAGCGCGCGCTGCAAGTACAACGACTACTGCGAAACCAACTGACTACGCAATCCATGTGGCACATATTCGAACTCATTCAGGACGATATGGGTGGCGCAATCAAAGATTTAGTTTCTCAAAATCGACAGACCCGGTTCGAACGGTCAATTAACCACCCTCTTGCCTTTGGCCAGCAGGCGCGGCGCCTGATTTCTAAAGCAGAGCCACCTCCGAAGCCGATGGGATTGGAGGAAGCTCGTGCGTTCGTCCGGGATCTTGCCACCCGTTGGCTGGAGATCAAGGCGAGCTTGCCTCCTTCGATTTGACCGCAACGACCACCTAGTGTCGCGCGTGGCATCGCGCGTCGAAACATTCCATTTACTGAGAATCAGAAGTATGCCATGATCCTTCTTACGATCACTATTCCGTAAGGACCCACATGGCCGAAGACCCACAATCCCCATCCGCACGCGCCAAGGCGCGAGCGGCCGCAGGCGCGCGCCCGCGCGCGAAAGCTGTGTTTCGCCAAGGCTCGTTCGACCTGCTCGCCTCCGGCTACAGCGCCGAGCAGATCGCGGAGGCTCGCAAAGTCAGCGTTCGGACGATCAAACGCGAGATCGACGCCGTCATCGCGGCGCGCCGGCTCGACGCACCGGAGCGATACGTCCATCTACAAGTCGCAAGGCTCACCAAGGCGCTGCGCCTTGCCGACGTCGCGATCGAGCGCGGCGACCTGAAAGCCGTGCAAGCGCTCGTACAAGTTGTTAAATCTCTCGATCGCTATCATGGGTTGAGGCACCTCGAAGACTCCGCGAGGGCCGGCTCATTGACGGCTCCCGCCTCGCCCGCCGCGGCGCTGCCTCCGCCGCTTCTTGGCCTGACCCACGTCCCTCGCGAAGCCGAGCCCGAGTCGGGGGGAGGGCCCGCGGACGATTCGGAAAACGTGACAGGTTTCGGCGCCTAACGGCCTGATATTGCAGGCGCGGCGCCAAAACCGCACGCGCCGCGCACGCTCCCGTCTACGCCAGCCCCTCGCTTTTCAGCGCCCGTTGCACGGCGGGCCGCCCCGGCCATCCGGTCGCGGTGATCGAGCACCCGCGGGAATCGGGCCGGATCGACGCTGTCGCCCTCCAGCCAGCGCGCGATGGTGAAGAGATAGGGGTCGGCCACCGTGTAGGCCTCGCCCATCGCCCAGGGGCCGCGGAACATCGTCCGCTCGATGAGATCGAAGCAGGCCCCGACCGACTGCGGGACCTTCTTCTTCATGGATTCGTGCGCCGCCGGGTCGTCCGCCCAGCGATAGCCGCGAGCGCGGTGCGCGTGCGCAACATGCACTGTCGAGCAGAGATAGCTCAGGAACGCCTGCAATTCGGCGAACGCGAACGGATCGTCGAGCGGCGCGAGCCGGGCCTCCGGATGGGTCTGGGCGATATAGGCGAGGATGGCCGGGTTTTCCGTGAGGACGCCGCGCTCGGTGATGAGCGCCGGCACCCGGCCTTTCGGATTGATCCTGAGATAGTCGGGCTTGGTCTGCTCGGCGGCGGCGAAGTCGACCCGTCGCGCCTCGTAGGCGCCGCCCGCCTCCTCGAGCGCGATATGCGAAGCGAGAGCGCAGGTGTTGGGGGCGTAATAGAGCGTGGGCATGGAAGCTCCGAACTCCTGCGGCGCGACATGCGCCGCCCCTATAAGGTCACGATATGTCCGCGCCGTTCAAGCTCGGCAACGACACGATCGGCGAGGGCCTCTGGCGGCTCCTCTGCGGAATTGAGAGTCACTTCCGGCGCCTCGGGCGCTTCGTAGGGCTGGTCGACGCCGGTGAAGTTCTTGATCTCCCCGGCGAGCGCCCGCTTGTACAGGCCTTTCGGATCGCGGGCGATCGCCGTCTCGAGCGGCGTATTGACGAAGATCTCGATGAACTCACCCTCGGCCGCGGTGTCGCGGACGAGGCGCCGCTCCGCCCGGAACGGGGAAATGAACGAGCACAGCACGATCAGTCCGGCGTCGGTCATCAGCCTCGCCACCTCGCCAACCCGCCTGATGTTCTCGACCCGGTCGGCGGCGGTGAAGCCCAAGTCCTTGTTGAGGCCATGCCGGACATTGTCGCCGTCGAGCAGCGCGGTATGCACGCCGCGCGCGTGAAGCTTGGCCTCGACCATGTTGGCGACCGTGGATTTCCCCGCGCCCGAGAGGCCGGTGAACCAGAGAATCGCGGGCTTCTGGTGCTTGAGCGCGGCGTGGGCCTCGCGGACGACCGCGAGCCCATGCCGATGCACATTGGTCGCGCGCCTGAGCCCATGGGCGATCATGCCCGCCGCTGCGGTCTCGTTGGTGGCGCGGTCGATCAGGATGAAGCCGCCCATGTCGCGATTGTCCGCGTAGGGGTCGAAGGCGACCGGCATCGTCGTGGCGATATTGCAGAAGCCGACTTCGTTGAGGTCGAGCTGCTTGGCCGCCAGCTTGTCGAAATTGTTGACATCGAGCCGGTGCTTGAGCTCGGTGACGGAAGCCGGCGCCGTGCGGGCGCCGATCTTGATGAGGTAGGAACGGCCGGGCAGCATCGGTTCGGCGCTCATCCACAAAAGATGCGCCGTGAACTGATCGGCGACCTCGGGGCGGCTCATCGGGCTCGACAGCACGTCGCCCCGCGCGATGTCGATCTCGTCGGTCAGCGTCAGCGTGACGGCGTCGCCGGCCTCGGCGGCCTCGACTTCGCGGTCGCCGACGAGGAGGCTCGCGACCGTGCTCTGACGCCCCGAATCGGCGGCGACGACGGGGTCGCCGCGCGCAATGCGCCCGCTCGGAATCGTGCCGGCGAAGCCGCGAAAATCCTGATGCGGGCGATTGATCCATTGCACGGGCAGGCGGAAAGGCGCGCTCCGGCGGTCCTCCTCGACCTCGACGCGCTCGAGATAATCGAGAAGGTGCGGCCCCGCGTACCAGGGCGTACGCGCGCTCAACGACGACACATTGTCGCCGTGGCGGGCCGAGATTGGCAGCGCCACGAGCGAGCGGAAGCCGAGGTCTTGAGCGAATGTCCGGTACTCGGCTTCGATGCGGCGAAAGACCGTCTCGCTGAAGTCGACGAGGTCGATCTTGTTGACCGCGAGCACGACGTGGCGGACGCCCAGCAGCGAAAGGATGATCGAATGGCGATGAGTCTGGGTCAGCAGGCCTTTCCGAGCGTCGGCCAGAACGATGGCGAGGTCGGCGTTGGAGGCGCCGGTCGCCATGTTGCGGGTGAATTGCTCGTGACCGGGCGTGTCGGCGACGATGAACGAGCGCCGTTCGGTGGCGAAGTAGCGATAGGCGACGTCGATGGTGATGCCCTGTTCGCGTTCGGCCTCGAGTCCGTCGACCAGAAGCGCGTAGTCGATAGCCTCGCCGGTCGTCCCGAACTTCCTCGAGTCGCGCTCGAGCGTCGAAAGCTGGTCGTCGAAGATCAGCTTCTTCTCATAGAGCATCCGCCCGATCAGCGTGGACTTGCCGTCGTCGACCGAACCGCAGGTCAGGAGGCGAAGGGTGGGC
>DATGHB010000032.1:0-7159 GCA_035308265.1 Roseiarcus sp. | reverse complement strand
GGCCTCGGCGTCAATTCGTTCCGTCCGCGCGCGCTTGGAAGGCGCCCAGGCGCTCATTCTCTCGATCCCTTCTACCTTACAACCTCAATAGCTGCATATTCGGGCGGCGGCGGCATCAGCTTTCGTCGCCGCATTGTGCATCCCGTCCACCGCTGGGCAAGCGACTCCGAGGTCCCGGGCTTCGGCTGGAGCGCACCGCAGCGCGTTTCATCGATGAAGTTCTGAGTGAGGCGCATGAAGCCTACGCTGTAATCATTTGATTATCCATATCATTTATTTTTGGTTCTCTCCCCCATCAGCCGTTCGACCAACTGCTCGACGCCCGCTGCGATCCGCTTCGAGCGCAGCCGCTCGGCGGCGACAATCGCCGTCACGTCGCGGTAGGCGCGCTTGAGATCGTCGTTGACGACCACGTAATGATAGTCGCGCCAGCGCTCGATCTCCCGCCTCGCGCTGTCGAACCGCGCTTCGATCGAGGAGGCCGTGTCCGCCGCCCGCTTTTCCAGGCGCGCCCGCAATTCGGTCATCGACGGCGGCAGGAGGAAGATGCTGACCACGTCGTCGCCCAGCCGCTCGCGCACCTGGCGCGCGCCCTGCCAGTCGATGTCGAACAGCATGTCCCGCCCCTGGGCGAGCGCTTTGTCCACCGGCGCGCGCGGGGTGCCGTAGCCGTTCCCGTGAACCTCGGCCGACTCGAGCAGTTCGCCGGCCTCACTCATCCGCTCGAACTCGCCGCGGGCGATGAAGCGATAGTGGATGCCGTCGACCTCGGACGAGCGTGGTTTGCGCGTCGTCACCGACACCGAGAGGGTCAGGTCGAGCGCGCTGTCCTCAATGAGCATCCTGGTCAGCGTGGTTTTCCCGGCCCCCGACGGCGAGGACAGAATCAGGATCATGCCTCGGCGGCTTGCCGCCATCGCTTCTCTTCTCACTCGACGTTCTGGACCTGCTCCCGGAATTGCTCGATTTGCGCTCTCAGTTCAAGTCCCTGCGCGGTCAGGCTCACGTCGTTGGCCTTGGCCGACAGGGTGCTCGCCTCGCGCGCCAGTTCCTGGGCGAGGAAGTCGAGCCGCCGGCCGATCGCCATAGGGCGTTCGGAAGAACGCCCGTCTTTCGACGGGCTATGCCCCTCGGCGATCAGCGCGAGCGCGGCACTGACATGGGTCTTGAGCCGGTCGAGTTCCTCGCGAATGTCCGCTTTCGCCGCAAGCAGGATCGCCTCCTGGTAAAGGCGGTTCTCGTCGAGGCCGCGCGAGGATCCCATCAACGCCGCCACGCTCTCTCTGAGCCGGTCGCGGACCGCTTCGGGCCGGCGCGCGGGGTTCATGTCGGCGGCCTCGACGAGCGCGGCGATGGCTTCGAGCCTCTCGCTCAGCAGCGCCGCAAGCGCCTTCCCCTCGGTCCGGCGGGCCTCGCCGAGCGCCGCCGCCGCTTCGTCGAGGCTCTCAAGCGCGCCCGCGCAAGCCGCCGCGACCTCCGCTTCGTCGTCCGTCCCCTCGACCGTCTCCACCACCCCGCGCAGGGCAAGGAGCCCGTCCATGGTCGGAGGCTGAAGGCCGGCTTGGGCGGCCGCCTCGCGCGCCGCGGCGGCGATCGAGCGAAGCGCCGCCTCGTCGATTCGCGCTTCGATCGCCGACCCCTCGCGCCGGGCGATCAGCGTGCCGAAGCAGGTCCCGCGCGCCAGCGTCTTTGCGAGCCGTGCGCGGGCTTCCGTCTCGACCCGATCGAAGGGCGCGGGCATCCTGAGCCTGAGATCGAGGCCCTTGGCGTTGACGCTTTTGAGCTCGAACGTCCACCGCCACCGGCCGCTCTCCCCGGCGGCGCGCGCGAATCCGGTCATGCTGCTTACCGCCATCGCCAACCCCCTCGCCCAACGCCGTCTCGGTTCATATTGAGTTCAGCCAACGAATTCTACGTTTCCTCTTGACCCGATCGGGTTCTCTCAACGCAGGAAAATCATCCCATGATCAAGACCCTTGCCGCCGCCGCCGTGTTTTCGCTCGGCCTTGCCGGTTACGCCGTCGCGCAAGAGACCACTCCCGCGCCGGCGGCTGCTCCGACGGAGCATCATCATCACTGGAATCACCATCACTGGCATCACCATCACTGGCATCACCATCATTGGCATCACCATCACCACGAAGCGGCGCCCGCCGCTGCGCCGGCGGCCCCTGCTCAATAAGCGGAACCCCGACGCGACCTCTGCCTTTGGCAGGTCTGGTGACTCATTCCGCTCTCCGGACAAGCAACTGTCTGGAGAGCTTTTTTCTTCGTCGGCGGATCCGCATCGCCTCGATTGTGACCGTCAGGGTTCAGGCTTTGTCTGGCGCGCCCGCTTGCGCGTCTTGACCTCGACCCGCGGCCCCTCGGCCAGGCGCACGACCGCCCCCCACAAGGTGCGCACGTCCTGCTGTGTCAGATCCATACGATGGAAGATGTTACGCAGGTTTCGCCGCATCCCGGGCTTCTTGGTCGCGGGCCGGAAGAAGCCATTCTCGTCGAGCTTTCCCTCGAGATAGTCGAAGAAGGCGAGCAGCATCTGGCGCTCAGCCGGCGGCGATATGGGGCGCGGGATGGTCGGCGGCGGCGATTGATCGCCGTGCGCGGCCTTGAACCATTCGTAGGCGCAGACGAGAACCGCCTGGGACAGATTGAGCGAGGCGTATGCCGGGCTGGTCGGATAGGTGACGATCGCGTCGGCGAGGGCGACCTCGTCATTGTCGAGGCCGGTGCGCTCCGGTCCGAACAGAATCCCGTGCTTCTCGCCATGAGCCTGAGCGGCCGCGCCCATTGCGACGCTCGGAGTGAGCACGGCCTTCATCTGTCCACGCTCGCGCGCGGTGGTCGCGTAGACCGCATGGAGATCGCCGACCGCCGCCTCGACGCTCTCGAACACCCGCGCCGAATCGAGGAGGCCGATCGCGCCCGCCGCCGCCGCATAGGCGACCTTGCGATAGTCGTCGCCGCGCGGCCAGCCTTCGCGCGGATTGACCAGTCGCAGGTCGCCGAGGCCGAAATTGGCCATCGCGCGAGCGCACATGCCGATGTTCACCGCGAGCTGCGGCCGGACCAGAATGACCGCCGGACCGCCGTTAAGCTGCGCCCTCGTCCTGTCCGTCCCCGCGCCAACCATGGTGGGCGGGCTATAGCACGGGCGCGGCGGAGGCAAACGCGCATGCCGGCCCGCCCGCTGCGAGGCCCGGCTCAGATCCCGAGCCGCCGGGGCGCTGAGCCCGCAAAGGCCACGGCCAGCGCCGCGACCCGCCCGTGGTAGGCGTCCTCGAACAAGGCCTGATCCACGGCGCTTTCCTGGTAGGAGGCGATCGCCCGCAGCGGCGTTTGGGCGGCGAGGCCGCCGCGCGGCCCGCTCACGATGAGGACGCCCTCGATCGAATCGACGAGGCCGCCGGAACCTCTCGCCCCGCCGGCGCCCCCGAGGTCGAGATTGTCGATCCGGGCCAGCAAGGTCGCGCCATTGCGCTCGGCCGGCGCCATGTAGGGCGCGAGCGCCTTCCCCAGATCACGGGGAAGGTCTTCTTCGACCCAGTCGGCGGTCTGATCGCCGTCGCTGCCCCTCAGGCGCCAGACGTCGACCCGAATGTCGCGGAACCTGACCGTCTGAGCCGTGGCGCGCCGGATGGCGCCGACGGAGAGAACGACCAGAGAGCCGAGACTTAACAGCGCGGCCCGGCGGCTCAAGGCGCTGGTCGCCATCCGTCCCTCCCTCGGCGATGCTCGCGCCTATCCTCAGCGACCGCCTTTCGGCAATCCCGCTAGGAGAGCCCCAGCTCCCTCGGCGCCCAGCCGGCGAACGCCTGCGCAAGCGCGGTCACGCGGCCTTGCAGGGCCCGCTCGACCAGGGCCTGATCGACCGCCATCGGGATATAGGAGGTAATCGCACGCAGCGGGACTTTCTCGACGACCCCGCCGCGCGGGCCTACCACCAGCAGGGTTCCGTTGATCGTATCCTGCGTTTGCCTGAAGAAGCCGGGGCCGCCGCTGCTTGGCCCGAGATAAAGATAGTCGATCCGCGCCACCAGCGTCGCCGCCCGGCCGTCGCCTGGGGCCATGTGGGGCGCGAGCGCCTGGGCGAGCGCGCCCGGAAGCGCCTCATCCACCCACGCCGCGGTCGGATCCCCCATGCTCCTGCGAATCGGGGAAACGTCGACCCTGATGGCCCGGAAGCGCAGGCCGGGCTGAGCCAGCGCGCCTCGAACGGCGACAACCGGAAGCGCAAGAGCCCCGAGTCCGGCAAGCGTGGCGCGGCGGGTCAACGGATATGCGCGCATCGCGCAAGCTCCTCCTTAAGGCGTCCCAACAGCATTACGGCGCCGGTCGCGCCAGGTTTCGGCCCGCCAACCTATATATACGCGACCTTGACGATCTCATAGCTCTTGCCGCCGCCCGGCGTGTTCACTTCAACGCTATCGCCCGCCTTCTTGCCGATCAGCGCCCGGGCGGTCGGCGAGGTGATCGACACCTTGCCGGACTTCACGTCCGCCTCGGTCTCGCCGACGATCTGAAAGACGCTCTTTTTCTCGGTGTCTTCGTCGATCAGGGTGACGGTCGCGCCGAACTTGACCGTTGAACCGTTCAGCTTCGTCACGTCGATGACTTCGGCGCGCTGCAGCAGGTCCTCGAGCTCGACGATGCGGCCCTCGTTATGCGACTGGGCCTCCTTGGCCGAGTGATACTCGGCGTTTTCCGACAGGTCGCCGTGCCCTCGTGCCTCCGCGATCGCGGCGACGATGCGCGGCCGCTCGACCTTCTGGCGATGAAGAAATTCCGCTTCCAGCGCTGCATGGCCTGCGGCGGTGATCGGTAATTTGTCCATGAGTTATCCGTCAAAAAAATACCCTCGTCACGACGCTTTTTGGCGTCGTCACGCCAGATAGTCCTGCAACGCCCTGACCTCGAGTTCTCCGGCAGCGACTGCACGGATGCCGTCGGTCGCCGCGATGGCGCCTGAAATTGTGGTGTAGTAGGGCGTCTTTTGCAAGAGGGCGGCGCGGCGCAGGGGTTTCGAATCGGCGAGCGAAGTCGCCCCCTCGGTGGTGTTGAACATGAGCTGCACCGCGCCGTTGCGCACCGCGTCGGCGGCGTGCGGGCGCCCCTCCGAGACTTTATTGACCTTCTCCGCCTTGAGCCCGTGCGCGGCGAGGTAGCGCTGGGTCCCGGCGGTGGCCAGGATCCTGAATCCGAGCGCCTGCAGTGTGCGCAAGGGCTCGACGATTTTCTCCTTGTCGGCGTCGCGCACCGAGACGAACACCGTCCCCGATGTCGGCGGCCGGGAGCCGGCTCCGAGCTGGCTCTTGGCGAAGGCGACCTCGAACGAGCGGTCGATTCCCATTACTTCGCCGGTCGAACGCATCTCCGGCCCAAGCACGGTGTCAACGCCGGGGAAGCGGGCAAAGGGGAACACCGCCTCCTTGACGCCGACATGATCGAGCCGCTCGAGGGAGAGATTGAACGACGTCAGCTTTTCGCCCGCCATGACGCGGGCGGCGATCGCGGCGATCGGCTTGCCGATCACCTTGGCGACGAAGGGCACGGTGCGGGAAGCGCGCGGGTTGACCTCGAGCACGTAGATTTCGCCGTCCTTCAGCGCATATTGCACGTTCATCAGCCCGCCGACCTCGAGCGCGCGCGCGAGCTTCTCAGTCTGCTCCTTAAGGCTCGCGATCGTTTCGGATTTCAGCGAGCGCGGCGGCAGCGAGCAGGCGCTGTCGCCCGAGTGAATGCCGGCCTCCTCGATATGCTCCATGATCCCCGCCACGACTACCGTCCTGCCGTCGCTCAGCGCATCGACGTCGATCTCGATCGCATCGGAGAGGTAGCGGTCGAACAGAAGCGGGTTCTTGCCGAGCACCGTGTTGATCTGCCCGGTCTTGTCGTTCGGGTAGCGTGCCTTGACCTCGGAGGGCACCAGGCTCGGCAGCACGCCGAGCAGATAGTCGTCGAGCGCGCTCGCATCGTGGATGATCGCCATCGCCCGCCCGCCCAGCACGTATGAAGGGCGCACCACCAGGGGCAGCCCGAGATCGGCGGCGATGAGGCGCGCCTGCTCGACCGAATAGGCGATGCCGTTCTTCGGCTGCTTTAGACCTAATTTGTCGAGGAGCCGCTTGAAGCGGTCGCGGTCCTCGGCGAGATCGATCGAGTCGACCGAAGTCCCGAGAATCGGCGCGCCCGACTGTTCGATCGAGTGGGCGAGTTTGAGCGGCGTCTGGCCGCCGAACTGAACGATCACCCCCTTGAGCGAGCCGCGCTCGCGCTCCTTGTCGAGAATGGCGCGCACGTCCTCTGCGGTGAGCGGCTCGAAATAGAGCCGGTCCGAGGTGTCGTAGTCGGTCGAGACGGTCTCCGGATTGCAGTTGATCATGATCGTCTCGTAGCCCGCCTTTTGCAGCGCGAACGAGGCGTGGCAGCAGCAATAGTCGAACTCGATCCCCTGCCCGATCCGGTTCGGCCCGCCGCCCAGAATGACGATCTTTTCGCGCTCCGACGGGTTGGCCTCACATTTCGCGACGCCTGCGAACGGCGCCTCATAAGTCGAATACATGTAGGCCGTGGGCGCGGCGAATTCGGCGGCGCAAGTGTCGATGCGCTTGAAGACCGGCTGAACGCCGAGCGCCCGCCGGGCGGCCGCGACCTCGACCTCAGCCTTGCCGGCGAGCGCCGCAAGGCGCGCGTCCGAGAAGCCGGCCGCCTTCAACGCTCTCATGTTGCCCGGGTCGGGCGGCAGGCCATGAGCGCGCACCTGTCCCTCGAGGCTCACGATCTCGGCAATCCGCTCGAGGAACCAGGGGTCGATCCGGCTCACCTCATGGATCTCCTCGACGTCCATCCCCAGCCGCATCGCCTGCGCCACCTTGAGCAGCCGGTCGGGAGTCGGGCGCCCGATCGCGGCGCGTATCGCGTTGTGGTCGTCGCCGAGGCCAAGCCCGTCGATCTCGATCTCGTCGAGCCCGTCGAGGCCGGTCTCCAGCGAGCGCAGCGCCTTCTGCAGCGACTCGGCGAAAGTGCGGCCGATCGCCATCGCTTCGCCGACCGATTTCATCGCCGTGGTCAGCACCGGCTCGGCGCCGGGAAATTTCTCGAAGGCGAAGCGCGGGATCTTGGTGACGATATAGTCGATGGTCGGCTCGAACGAGGCCGG
>DATGHB010000031.1:0-8703 GCA_035308265.1 Roseiarcus sp. | reverse complement strand
GATATAGGAAAGGTCGCTGTGGCAGATGGCGCAGGCCGCCGTCCGGATCAGGACTTCGCCCGGGCCCGGCTCGGCCAGTTCGACCGTCTCCACGGTCAACTGCTTGCCGAAGGCGCGGCAGACGGCGGCCCTAATTTTCATCGGTCAATCCCGGGGGGACGGTCGGAGGAGCCGGCTCAATCCCGCGCCGAGGCTGAAAGTTCAAGCGCACTCTTGCGGGGTGGGGCCATAATTTTCAGAGGCGCAGGGCGCATTAGGGATTGAGTAAGCTGTCACCGTAATATGAGTTGCGATCGGAGATCCGGTCGCTGCGCGCCGATGTCGCGGCGGATTTCCTCGCGGGTCCGCGCGGAGTTTGTCGCGGTTCGCAGGGAAATGAGCGCGCAGATCGCCGGGCCTCCGCCGCACGGTGGTCGAATATCATTCGGCCGTGCTGGGGCATGGGGTTCTGATCAGCGAGCTTGAGCGCCCATAATCTTTGCGTTACCCCCTTGGCAAGCCGGGGCAAAGGCGCTAAAGGGCGAGGTCGGGGTTGGCGGCGCGATGCGACCCCGAATGATCAAACATGGCTACCGCCCTGCGAAGATGAAACCGGCGACGGCTGATCGGAGCGGAGCGGAGGGTAGGGCCGGAGGACGGAAAGGGTCAGCCTTTGCGTCCTTGCGGCCCATGTCCTGTCCTAGACTGCCGGCGCGTGACCCCTTCGGGGGAAACGCTTAATTCCCGCCCATCCGGGCCGGGGCCAGCATAGACGGGGAAGACCGAGTTTCGCTATCCCTCCGGCGCTCCCGGGGGCATGGAAGCGGTTCGAACCTTCTGTCCGGCGCCGGGCCTCTCGCCCGCCTCCGGGGACAGGCGCAAAGAGCCGGGGCGTTCGATTTGGATCAGCCGAATCGCGCGGCGCGGCGTGTGCAACAGGCGGGTTTCGGGTTGTCTTGAGGCCCGCCGACCGGAGATAAGCACCGTGGATAGAACGGAAAAGAAGGAAGCCGTCGCGGCCTTGCACGATGTTTTTTCGAAAACGTCGGTGGTGGTCGTGGCGCATTATTCCGGCCTGACCGTCGCCCAGATGCAGCGGCTGCGCAAGCAGATGCGGCAGGCCGGGGCGCAGGTTCAGGTCGCCAAGAACCGCCTCGCCCAGATTGCTCTTCAAGGTACGGACGTCGCTTCGATCGGCCCTCTGCTCAGGGGGCCGACCCTGATCGCTCATTCGAGCGATCCGGTGGCGGCGGCCAAGGCCGCCGTGGCTTTCGCCAAGGATCACGAGAAGTTCGTGCTTCTGGGCGGCGCCATGGGCAAGACGGCGCTCAACGTCGATGGGGTCAAGGCGCTCGCGCTCCTGCCGTCCCTCGACGAACTGCGTGCGAAGCTCGTGGGGCTCATCACAGCGCCTGCGACCAAGCTCGCGCAGCTCGCCAACGCGCCGGCCGCCAAGCTCGCGCGGGTGGTTGGGGCGTACGGCGCCAAAGACGCAGCCTGAAGGCAGGCCCTTCACAAACATTCGAACCGAACTAAATAAGGAAACTCTCTCAATGGCCAATCTGGAAAAAATCGTCGACGAACTCTCGGGGCTGACGGTCCTGGAGGCGGCGGAGCTCGCCAAGCTGCTCGAGGCGAAATGGGGCGTTTCCGCCGCCGCCGCGGTGGCGATGGCCGCGGCTCCGGCGGCCGGCGTCGCCGCGGCCGCTCCGGTCGAGGAGCAGACCGAGTTCACCGTCGTCCTCGCGGCGATCGGCGACAAGAAGATCGAAGTGATCAAGGAAGTGCGCGCCATCACCGCGCTCGGCCTCAAGGAGGCGAAGGACCTGGTCGAGGCCGCGCCGAAGCCGGTCAAGGAAGGCGTGAGCAAGGAAGAGGCGGAGAAGATCAAGGCCGCTCTGGAAAAGGTGGGGGCGAAGGTCGAGCTCAAGTAGGCGCCGACCCCGCCGCGGCGGGGCTCGGCCTTAAAAAAAAGGACGGTCCCGGCCATTGGCCTGGGGCCGTTCAGGCGTTTTTCAAGAAACGTTTAGCGGGAGTGAGCGTCGTTCAGCGGGCGGCCAGGAAAAATGGGGCCGCCGGGGGTGGTTTGAGCGGGAAGGGGCGCGCGCCGGCGCGCCGCTTCAGGGGCCGGCGGTCGGCCAGGCGCGCTTTCGCGCGGGCGGCCGAAGCGGCGGGCAGGCGAGCTTAAGAGGAGCGATATGGCGCAGACATTCACTGGCCGCAAGCGCGTTCGCAAGGTGTTCGGGCACGTCAGGGAAGTCGGCGAGATGCCGAACCTGATCGAAGTCCAGAAGGCCTCGTACGACCAGTTCCTCCTGATGGGCGCGCCGAAGGGCGGGCGCCGGAACGAGGGCCTGCAGGCGGTGTTCAAGTCGGTGTTCCCGATCAAGGACTTCGCCGACACCGCCCATCTCGAATTCGTCAAGTATGAGTATGAAGCGCCGAAATATGATGTCGACGAGTGCCGCCAGCGCGGCATCACCTACGCCGCGCCGCTCAAGGTGACGCTGCGCCTCATCGTGTTCGACGTCGATCCCGAGACCCAGGCGAAATCGGTCAAGGACATCAAGGAGCAGGACGTGTACATGGGCGACATGCCGCTCATGACCACGAACGGCACCTTCATCGTCAACGGCACCGAGCGGGTCATCGTCTCGCAGATGCATCGCAGCCCGGGGGTGTTCTTCGATCACGACAAGGGCAAGAGCCATTCGTCGGGCAAGCTTCTGTTCGCCGCCCGGATCATCCCCTATCGCGGCTCGTGGCTCGACATCGAGTTCGACGCCAAGGACATCGTCTATGCGCGCATCGACCGGCGCCGCAAGATTCCGGTGACCTCGCTCCTGTACGCCCTCGGCCTCGACGGCGAGGAGATTCTCGCGACCTTCTACCGCAAGATCGTCTATAGCCGTCTCAAGAGCGGCGGCTGGCGCGTGCCTTATGACGCCGAACGCATGAAGGGGGTCAAGGCCCCCGCCGATCTCATCGACGCCGATACCGGCGAGGTGGTTATCGAGTCGGGACGGAAACTGACCGTGCGCGCTGCGCGGCAATTGGCCGAGAAAGGCCTGAAAGCGCTGCGCGCAAGCGACGCCGATCTCTACGGCCAGTACATTGCCGAGGACCTCTACAATCCGAAGAGCGGCGAAATCTACGCCGAGGCGGGCGACGAGATCACCGAGAAGTCGCTCGGCCAGTTGCTGGAGGCCGGCTTCAACGAGCTGCCGGCGCTCGACATCGACCATGTCAATGTCGGCGCCTATATCCGCAACACGCTGAAAGTCGACAAGAACGCCTCGCGCGACGATGCGCTGTTCGATGTCTATCGGGTCATGCGCCCGGGCGAGCCGCCGACGATCGAGAGCGCGGAGGCGATGTTCCAGTCGCTGTTCTTCGACGCCGAGCGCTACGACCTCTCGGCGGTGGGCCGGGTGAAGATGAACATGCGTCTCGACCTCGACGCGCCCGACACCCAGCGGACGCTGCGCAAAGAGGACATTCTCGCGGTGGTCAAGGCGCTGGTGAACCTGCGCGACGGCCGCGGCGAGATCGACGACATCGACCATCTCGGCAACCGGCGGGTGCGCTCGGTCGGCGAACTGATGGAGAATCAGTATCGCATCGGGCTTCTGCGCATGGAGCGGGCGATCAAGGAGCGGATGAGCTCGGTCGAGATCGACACCATCATGCCGCAGGACCTTATCAATGCAAAGCCTGCCGCGGCCGCGGTGCGCGAGTTCTTCGGCTCGTCGCAATTGTCGCAGTTCATGGACCAGACCAACCCGCTCTCGGAGATCACCCACAAGCGCCGCTTGTCGGCGCTGGGGCCGGGCGGGCTGACCCGCGAGCGCGCCGGCTTCGAGGTGCGCGACGTGCATCCGACCCACTACGGCCGCATTTGCCCGATCGAGACGCCCGAAGGTCCGAACATCGGTCTGATCAATTCGCTTGCGACCTTCGCGCGCGTCAATAAGTACGGCTTCATCGAGTCGCCTTATCGCAAGGTGCGCGAGGGCAAGGCGACCGAGGAGGTCGCCTATCTCTCGGCGATGGAGGAGCAGAAATATTCGGTCGCCCAGGCCGATACGCCGATCGACGCCAAGGGCAAGCTCTCCGGCGACCTCATCGTCTGCCGTCATGCGGGCGACGTCGTGATGCTGCCCGCCGACCGGGTCGACTACATGGACGTGTCGCCGAAGCAATTGGTCTCGGTGGCGGCGGCGCTGATTCCGTTCCTCGAGAACGACGACGCCAACCGCGCGCTGATGGGCTCGAACATGCAGCGTCAGGCGGTGCCGCTGGTGCGCTCGGACGCGCCCCTGGTCGGCACCGGGATGGAATCGATCGTGGCGCGCGATTCGGGCGCGGCGATCGCGGCGCGCCGCGCCGGCATCGTCGACCAGATCGACGCCACCCGCATCGTTGTGCGCGCGACCGGAGAAACCGACGCCGCCAAGCCCGGCGTCGACATCTATCGGCTGATGAAGTTCCAGCGCTCGAACCAGTCGACCTGCATCAACCAGAAGCCGCTGGTGAGGGTAGGGGACCGGGTCGAGAAGGGCGACATCATCGCCGACGGGCCGTCGACCGATTTGGGCGATCTCGCGCTCGGCCGCAACGTCCTCGTCGCCTTCATGCCGTGGAACGGCTACAATTTCGAGGATTCGATTCTGCTCTCCGAGCGCATCGTCAAGGATGACGTCTTCACCTCGATCCACATCGAGGAATTCGAGGCGATGGCCCGCGACACCAAGCTCGGGCCGGAGGAGATCACGCGCGACATTCCCAACGTCTCGGAAGAGGCGCTGAAGAACCTCGACGAAGCGGGCATCGTCTATATCGGCGCCGAGGTGGTGGCCGGCGACATCCTGGTCGGTAAGATCACGCCCAAGGGCGAAAGCCCGATGACGCCGGAAGAGAAGCTGCTGCGCGCGATCTTCGGCGAGAAGGCTTCCGACGTGCGCGACACCAGCCTGCGCGTTCCTCCGGGCGTCCAGGGCACGATCGTCGAGGTCAGGGTCTTCAACCGCCACGGGGTCGACAAGGACGAGCGCGCGCAGGCGATCGAGCGCGAGGAAATCGAACGCCTGGCCAAGGACCGCGACGACGAGCAGGCGATCCTGGATCGCAACGTCTATGCGCGTCTGGCCGAGACGCTCGAGGGCAAGCGCGCCCTGTCGGGGCCGAAGGGCTTCAAGAAGGACCAGGTGCTGACAAAGGCGCTCATCGAGGAGCAGCCGCGCTCGCAATGGTGGAGCTTCGCGCTCGAGTCCGACCAGACGATGTCGGAGATCGAGGCGATGCGCAAGCAGTACGACGAATCGAAGAAGTCGCTGGAGAGCCGCTTCCTCGACAAGGTCGAGAAGCTGCAGCGCGGCGACGAATTGCCGCCGGGCGTGATGAAGATGGTCAAGGTGTTCATCGCGGTGAAGCGCAAGATCCAGCCCGGCGACAAGATGGCGGGGCGCCATGGCAACAAGGGCGTGGTGTCGCGCATCGTGCCGCAGGAGGACATGCCGTTCCTGGCCGACGGCACGCCGGTCGACATCGTGCTCAATCCGCTCGGCGTGCCGAGCCGGATGAACGTCGGTCAGATCCTGGAGACCCATCTCGGCTGGGCCTGCGCCGGGCTTGGCCGCCAGGTCGGCGAGGCGGTCGACGCCTATCTCGCCTCTCATGACGCGCGTCCGCTCCGCAGCAAGCTCAAGCAGGTCTATGGCGACGACGAGACGATCAAGGCGCTGGACGACAAGAGCCTCGCCGAACTCGGCGAGAACCTGCGCCGCGGCGTGCCGATCGCAACCCCGGTGTTCGACGGCGCGCGCGAGCAGGACATCGTGGAGATGCTCAAGCTCGCCGATTACGACCCGTCGGGGCAGGTCACGCTCTATGACGGGCGCACCGGCGACGCCTTCGACCGCAAGGTGACGGTCGGCTACATCTACATGCTGAAGCTTCACCACCTAGTTGACGACAAGATCCACGCCCGGTCGATCGGCCCCTATAGCCTGGTCACCCAGCAGCCTTTGGGCGGCAAGGCGCAGTTCGGCGGCCAACGGTTCGGAGAGATGGAGGTGTGGGCGCTCGAAGCCTATGGCGCGGCCTACACGCTGCAGGAGATGCTGACCGTCAAGTCGGACGACGTCGCCGGCCGCACCAAGGTGTACGAAGCGATCGTGCGCGGCGACGACACGTTCGAATCGGGCATTCCCGAGAGCTTCAACGTGCTGGTGAAAGAGATGCGCTCGCTCGGCCTCAATGTCGAACTGGCCACGCTCAAGCGCGCGTTGGACGATCAGCCGGCGGCGGAGGCCGCCGAGTAAAGCTTGGGCTTGCCCGTCCTCGAGCGCTTTGGCGCTCGAGGGTCCGGCTTTGATGCGTTTGTTTCCATGAATGCGGGCCGCGGCGTCTTAAAGGCGCAAGCGCTCGCGGGAGACCCGAATGAACCAGGAAATCACCAATCCCTTCGCCCCGGTCGCGCCGCCCCAGGCGTTCGACCAGATCCAGATCGCCATCGCCAGCCCGGAAAAGATCCTGTCGTGGTCGTTCGGCGAGATCAAGAAGCCCGAGACGATCAACTATCGCACCTTCAAGCCCGAGCGCGACGGCCTGTTCTGCGCTCGCATCTTTGGGCCGATCAAGGACTACGAGTGCCTGTGCGGCAAATATAAGCGGATGAAGTACAAGGGGGTCATTTGCGAGAAGTGCGGCGTCGAGGTGACGCTCTCGCGCGTCAGGCGCGAGCGCATGGGGCACATTTCGCTCGCGGCGCCGGTCGCGCACATCTGGTTCCTGAAGTCGCTGCCCTCGCGCATCGGGCTTCTGCTCGACATGACGCTGAAGGATCTCGAGCGGGTTCTCTATTTCGAGTCCTACATCGTGCTCGATCCCGGCCTGACGCCGCTCAAGGACCGTCAGTTGCTCAGCGAGGACGACTATTTGCGCGCGCTCGACGAATACGGCCAGGACAGCTTCACCGCGTTGATCGGCGCGGAGGCGATCCGCGAGATGCTGAAGGGCATGAACCTGCAGAAGATCGCCGACGACCTCAAGGTGGAGATCGCCGAATCGAAGAGCGAGCTGAAGCCCAAGCGCCTCGCCAAGCGGCTCAAGATCATCGAGGCTTTCATCCACTCCGGCAACAAGCCGGAGTGGATGATCCTGACCGAAGTGCCGGTCATTCCGCCGGACTTGAGGCCGCTGGTGCCGCTCGACGGCGGGCGCTTCGCCACCTCCGATCTGAACGACCTCTACCGCCGCGTCATCAACCGCAACAATCGCCTGAAGCGGCTGATGGAACTGCGCGCGCCGGACATCATCATCCGCAACGAAAAGCGGATGCTGCAGGAATCGGTCGACGCTTTGTTCGACAACGGCCGGCGCGGGCGGGTCATCACCGGCGCCAACAAGCGGCCGTTGAAGTCGCTCGCCGACATGCTCAAGGGCAAGCAGGGCCGGTTCCGCCAGAACCTGCTCGGCAAGCGCGTCGACTATTCCGGGCGTTCGGTGATCGTGGTTGGCCCCGAGCTCAAGCTGCATCAGTGCGGCCTCCCGAAGAAGATGGCGCTCGAACTGTTCAAGCCGTTCATCTATTCGCGCCTCGACGCCAAGGGCCTGTCGGCCACGGTCAAGCAGGCCAAGAAGCTGGTCGAGAAAGAGAAGCCGGAAGTCTGGGACATCCTCGACGAGGTGATCCGCGAACACCCGGTGATGCTCAATCGCGCCCCGACCCTGCATCGCTTGGGGATTCAGGCCTTCGAACCGGTGTTGATCGAGGGCAAGGCGATCCAGTTGCATCCGCTCGTCTGCGCGGCGTTCAACGCCGACTTCGACGGCGACCAGATGGCCGTCCACGTGCCGCTGTCGCTCGAGGCGCAGCTCGAGGCGCGGGTCTTGATGATGTCGACCAACAACATCCTGCATCCCGCCAACGGCCAGCCGATCATCGTGCCGAGCCAGGACATCGTGCTCGGCCTCTACTACGTCTCGCTGATGCGCGACGGGGAGCCCGGCCAGTACGAGGAGGATCCGAAGACCAAGCGCCCGTTGCGCGGTGTTTTCAGCGACATCGGCGAGATCGAGCATGCGCTCGCCGCTGGCGCGATCACGCTCCACAGCAAGATCAAGGGCCGCGCCTGGACTTACAACGACAAGGGCGCGCGGGCAGCGAAGATCTTCGACACCACGCCCGGACGGCTGTTCCTCGGCCAGCTCTTGCCCGAGCACCCCAAGATTCCGTTCGACGTCGTCAACAAGCTGATGACGAAGAAGGAAATCTCCAACATGATCGACATCGTCTACCGCAACTGCGGTCAGAAGGAGACGGTCATTTTCTGCGACCGCATCATGTCGCTCGGCTTCCGCGAGGCGTTCAAGGCCGGCATCTCGTTCGGCAAGGACGACATGGTGGTGCCGGATTCGAAGCCGCGCTTCATCGCCGAGACTTCGGCGCTGGCCAAGGAATACGAGCAGCAGTACAACGATGGCCTCATCACCCAGGGCGAGAAATACAACAAGGTCGTCGACGCCTGGGCGAAATGCTCGGACAAGCTGGCCGAGGAAATGATGGCGGGCATCTCGGCGGTCCGCAAGGACAAGAGCGGCCGCGACCTGCCGATCAACTCGATCTATATGATGTCGCACTCCGGGGCGCGCGGTTCGCCGACCCAGATGCGCCAGCTCGCCGCGATGCGCGGCCTGATGGCCAAGCCGTCGGGAGAGATC
>DATGHB010000030.1:0-4928 GCA_035308265.1 Roseiarcus sp. | reverse complement strand
TCTGATTCCGCGCGCTCTTTCGCGAAAAAACCGGCTTCCACTTTGTCGCAGCGCGCTCTAGTTTCGGGCTTTAGCCAGCTGGGCGACGGGGAGAGCCGGCGGATGATTGCGACCAATCGAAATGCGCAAAACTACGGATGGCGAGCTCGCGCCACTCGCTGTCTTGCTTTCGCTCTGGCGATGGCGGCCCTGGGCTCGGCGTCCGGGGCAAAAGCCGACACGCTCAGCGCCGGCGAGCGCGCCTTTGCGCGGCATGATTATGTCCGCGCGGCGCCGCTCCTCCTCGCCCAGGCCGAGCGGGGTTCGCCGGTCGCCCAGACTTATCTCGGCTACATGTATCGATATGGCCTCGGCGTGCCCCAGGACTATGTCGTCGCGACAAGCTGGCTGCATCAGGCTGCCGAACAGGGCGAGCCGACTGGACAATTCCTGCTCGGCCTCATGTTCGACAAGGGCTTCGGAGTCCCGGTGAACTGGGTCGAGGCCGAAATCTGGCTCAATCTGGCGGCGGCTCACGCGGGGCCCGGACAGCGGGACTATTACGCGCGCATTCGCGACGGAGTCGCCCAGAAGCTCACCCTCAACCAGCTCGCCGAAACTCAGCGCCGCGCGTCCGCCTGGACGCCGATCGCCGGCCCTGCCCCGGCGCCCTTCGCGGCGAGATACTGAACGCCTTGCGACGGCGCGCCGCTCAGTCCCGGCCTTCGGGAGAGCGGGGCAGCGAGCCCTAGGTTCGTTCAGTCTAGCCCTCCAATGTTTCAGCGCGTTACGACTGGTTTAGGCTCGCCCTGGCGGCGCGGTGGAGGACGGCGCAAAAGCACGAAATTCTCCATTCCTCGGCCTTCGAGATGGTGATTGTGGACATCGTGCGCACAATCATGCCCGCGATGATCATGATCGTCGCCGCAAGCGGCGCTCGCGAGGGAAGTCCAGCGACGAGGCCGAAGTCCCATCTTGCCGAGACCGATCCAGCCGATCTTCGCTCCCTCGGGTACCCGAGCAATGTTCATGGTTCTCCTCCCCGTCGTTGACTTGTCGCCGAAGCAGGAAGCCGCCTTTAGAGGCGGTCTCGCACGGCGGGGCGATCGGAAAGGGCCCCGCCCATGGAGACGGGAAGGAAAAGCCCCGCGCAGGCCAGTTTACGCGGGGCCAAAGCGCGCGCTCTTGGATTGGGATAGGCGCACTGGTTTGGAAACGCTTGCGCTGTCCTCGCTGTTCCGCCGCTCCTGGCAAAAAGAGCGGCCCGAAAGCCGCCAGCGATCCACCAGAGCCGCGCTCCGGTCAGCGCTGGTCAGTGGGCGGTTCCGGCCGACGAGATACCCTCTGCGGTTCCGGCGGACGAGATCTAGCGTTCTCGGAGACAGTGGCGATCAGCGCGCCGACGAAAACCGTCAAGGACAACCCCAGTAGAACCTCTCCCGCTGCAAACAGCGGCGACACAAGGTGGCCAAACATCGGCTCCTCCACTGATATCTGCACAATGCGAGCTTGCCGCTTCAACGTCGGAGTTGGACGAACGTTCCATTGCGAGACAGAAGGACCGAAGCTGCCGCCTCGCTTGCGCGTCGGCGATCTCACGCCGGCGCGGGAGGTCGTATCCGATCGCCTAGCAATCTGCCGGCGCAGACTCCATCTTCTCGACCATATGAACGATCGCCAGGCGAACCCTCGGGTCGGCGATCCGCAAGAATGCCCGAACGAGCCGCGCGCCCAGTTGGGGGTCATTCGTTTGTGAAAGACCCGTTTCGAGTGCGGAGGGCGCCGCAAACTCGCGATCGGCTTTCCGGCCTGCGTCCTGTTCCAACATTGCGGGCGCCTCCAGGGGATCGCCAAAAAATCGTCAGGAGCGTTCGGGCGCGCGGCGCGCTGGCCGGTCCCGTCTCGGCCAGATCCCCATCGCCCGAGCGCCGCAAGATTTGAGAGCCGACAGGCCGGCCTTCAACTTTCCGGCAGATTAAATCGCGTCCATCTTCGGGCCGAGCCGTCAGCGAATGTCTATCTCGACACCGTGCAGATGGGCCGCGCACGGCCGATGGAGTTCAAAGCATGGACGTCGAGCGGAAAGTCAAGCGAACGAAATCTCCCGCAGCGGCGCGAACCGTCGTCCCGGTTGCTCTCGCCGCGTTTGCAGCCCTTGTCGCTCCGGCTAGCCCTGCTCTCGCGCTGGACAAGGTCGCCTTCGGCCTGAACTGGCTCGCGGACCCGGAAGCGGGCGGCTACTACCAGGCCGTCGTCGACGGCACCTACGCCAAATACGGGCTCGACGTCACCATTCGGCCTGGCAGTCCGGAGGGGAACGGCGGGATGCTCCTTCTTGCCGGCAAGCTCGACTTCTTCCAGGCCGGCGACCTCCTCGGCGATTTTCTGGCCGAGCGCCGCAACATTCCGATTGTCGCCGTGGCCGCCGATTTTCAGAAGGACCCGCAGATCTTCATGTCGCATCCGGGGGTGGGCCTCGACGAGTGGGCCGACCTGCCGAAAGCCTCGACCGCTTACGTCAGCGCGGGCGGCCTGTACTCATTCTACGCCTGGATGGTCAAAGCCTGGGGATTCAGTTCCGCGAACGTCAAGCCATACGATTTCGATTCGGCGCCGTTCATCGTCGACAAGCGCTCGATCCAGGAGGGCTACCTGACCTCGGAGCCCTACGCGGTCGAGCAGCAAGGGCATTTCAAACCCAATGTCTTCCTGCTCGCCGACCACGGCTACTCCACCTATTCGTCGATGATCGAAGCCCGGCGCGACATGGTCGAGCGGAACCCGGACCTCGTGCAACGGTTCGTGAACGCCTCAGCGATCGGCTGGTATCACTATCTCTATGGCGACAGCGCCAGAGCCAACGAGGCGATCAAGCGCGCCAATCCGGCAATGACCGACGGCCAGATCGCCTATTCGATCGCCAAGCTCAAGGAGTACGGCATTGTCGACTCTGGCGACGCGAAAAAGCTCGGGATCGGCGCCATGACCGACGCCAGGGTCAAGGCCTTCTTCGATGAGATGGTGAAGGCCGGGATCGTGAAGCCGGACACTGACTACAAGAAAGTCTATACGCTGCAATTCGTGAACAAGGGGGTCGGCGTAGGACTGGGTCCAAAGTAAACGCTGTTAGCTCGACCGCTCGAGCCGCACGCCCTCGCGCGCCGACCGGTACTCGCGGACGACCCGGTCGGTCAGTTCCTGGACCGAGGTCTCTGAGGTGAGCCTGTCGAACTCGATCACGCCCCCCTCGATCAGGTTGATGCGATCGCAAACATCGAAGATCTGGGCGTAATTGTGGGCGATGATGATCATGGCGATCTCCCCGCCCTCCTTCAGGCGCTGGATGAGTTCGAGGACCAGCGCCGATTCCTTGACCCCCATCGCGGCGGTGGGCTCGTCGAGCAGCAGCACTTTCGCCTTCTGGTAGACCGAGCGGGCGATCGAAACGGCCTGGCGCTGCCCGCCTGAAAGCTTGGCGACGTCGACGTCGACCGAGGGGATCCGGACCCGCATGCGCTCGAGCATCTCGATCGCCTCGGCGCGCATCCTGCGCTCATCGAGAATTCCGAGCGGGCCGCCGAACACCGGCTCCCGCTGAAGGAACATGTTGCGGTGGACATTGAGCTGATTGACCAGCGCCAGATCCTGATAGACGGCCTCGATGCCGAGCGATCGCGCGTGCGCGACCGAGCGGAAATGGACGGGTTCGCCCTCGAAATAGAGCTGGCCCGCGCTCGGCTGGTGGTAGCCGGTGAGAATCTTCATCAAGGTCGACTTGCCGGCGCCGTTGTCGCCGAGCAGGCCCAGGACCTCGCCGCGGCGGAGCCGCAGGTTGATGTCCCTGAGCGCCGCGATCCGTCCGAACGATTTCCCGACGTGCTCGGCGCGAAGCACCTCCGGTCCAATGTCGGCCATCATCCTCCTCCCCGCTCCCGCCACAGCGTCAGACGGACGTTGACCGCCATCGTCACCAGGATGGCCGCGCCCAGGATTATGTCGAAGGTGAAGGCGCTCACGCCATTAAGGGTGAAGCCGTCCTGAAGGATCGCCAGCGCCAGCGCGCCGACCAGGGCGCCGATGATGGTCCCAGAGCCGCCGGTGAGGAACGTGCCGCCGATCACCGCCGAGGCGATGCCCATGAACATGATCTCCGATCCTCCGGCGAGCGGATCGATCGAGCCGATGCGGAACGCGTCGATGATCCCGGCGAAGCCGCCGAGCACGCTGCACAGCACGAAATTGCGAATCTTGATGCTGTTCACCCTGATTCCGACTTCGGCCGCGGCGGTGAGGTTGCCGCCCGTGGCGATGGTGTGGAGCCCGAAGCGGGTGCGGCTCAGCACGAACTGCAACACGATCGCGATCGCCACCGCCCAGCCGAGCCTCGCCCAGGGGTTTCCCCCGAACGCCGCGGCGAAGCCGGCGGCAGCCTGAGGCTCGATCGGAAAGCCGCCCGAAATCGTCAGGGTCAGGCCATTGATGAGGAACATCGCGCCGAGCGTGGTGACGAAAGCCGGAACGCTGAGCAGGGTGGTGATCGCCCCGTTGATCAGCCCGACCAGCCCCGCCGCGGCGAGCGCCACGACGATCGCCGCGCCCGCGGGCAGTCCGTCCTGAGCCGCGAAATGCATGATGAAGGGGACGAGCGCGTAGACCATGCCCACCGACAGATCGACCTCGCCGCAGACCAGAACCATCACCTCGCCCGCGCCGATGATGGCGGTCGTCGCCGTGAAGTCGATCAGATTCTTGATGTTGGAAAGGGAGAGAAACGCCGGATTGCTGAACTGGAAATAGGCGGCGAGCACGATGCAGGCGAGCAGGATGCTCGTCTCGCGCCAGCGCAGCACAACGTCGCTCGTTCTTCGCAGCGAGCCTGGGCGCGGCTCGGCCGGGCGAAGCGGGCCGGCGGCGCCGGACCGCTTCGTTTTGTCCTGCATTGCAGGGGC
>DATGHB010000029.1:0-3342 GCA_035308265.1 Roseiarcus sp. | reverse complement strand
CTTCTCGCCTGATCTCAAGACGCTCACCTTCACCCTCAAGCCGAATGTCAAGTTCCAGGACGGCGAGCCGTTCTCCTCGAAGGACGTCAAATATTCGTTCGAGCGCTTCGCCGCTAAGGACTCGACCAACAAGGACAAGGCCTTTTTCGCTTCGATTGAATCGATCGAGGCGCCCGATCCGATGACGGTGGTGCTCAAGTTCAAAGAGCCGAGCTTCCAGGCGCTATTCCATCTGGGCACGGAGACGGCGGTCATCCTGGACGAGAAGAGCGCGGCGAACGAGGCCGTCAATCCGGTCGGCACCGGGCCTTACAAGCTCGCTTCCTGGACCAAGGGCTCGTCGATCACCCTCGACAAGTGGGACGGCTTTCGCGACGCGGCCAAGATTCCGATCGCGCATGCGACGTTCCGCTTCATCGCCGATCCGTCGGCCGCGGTCGCGGCGATGCTGGCGGGCGACGTGGACGCGTTCCCGCGCTTCCCCAACAATGAGGCGCTCGGCCAGTTCAAGAGCAACCCGCGCTTCCAGGTGCTGATTGGCGGCACCGAGGGCAAGACCATCCTCGCCATGAACAACAAGAGGAAGCCGCTCGACGAGCTGAAGGTGCGCCAGGCGATCGCCTATGCAATCGACCGCAAGGCGATCATCGACGGGGCGCAGAACGGGCTTGGGACGCCGATCGGCAGCCACCTCACGCCCAACGACCCGGGCTACGTCGATCTGACCGGCATGTATCCGCACGACCCGGCCAAAGCCAAGGAACTCCTGAAAGAAGCCGGCGTGAAGACGCCGCTCGAGCTCAGCCTCATCCTGCCGCCGCCGCCTTACGCGCGGCAGGGCGGGGAGATCGTTGCGGCCGAACTCGCCGAGGTCGGGATCAACGCGAAGATTCAGAACGTCGAGTGGGCGCAGTGGCTGAGCGGGGTGTACAAGGACAAGAACTACGATCTCACAATCATCAGCCATGTCGAGCCGCTCGACATCGGCATCTACGCCAATCCGAACTACTACTTCCAGTATGACAGCCCCGCGTTCCAGGCGATCTACGCCAAGGTCACCTCGGCGTCCAATCTCGACGCCTTCAAGGCGGCGCTGGGCGAAGCGCAGAAGAAGCTCGCCGAGGACTGCGTCAACGCCTTCCTGTTCCAGCTGCCGAACGTGACCGTCGCCGACGCCAAGCTCAAGGGCCTGTGGAAGAACGCGCCGATCTTCGTCAACGATCTCTCGGCCCTGTCGTGGCAATGAACGAGCAGGCGAGGAAACCAAAAGAGCTAAGCGCGCAGCCGTTCCGCATGTCGGCGCTGGAGCTTGTCAGCGCCTACCGGAGCCATGACCTGTCGCCGGTCGAGGCGATGAGATCGGTGATCGAGCGGGTCGAGGCTTACGAGCGCCATATCCACGCAACGTGGCTCTTCGCTCCGGAGCGGGCGCTCGACGAGGCGCGCGCTTCCGAAGCGCGCTGGGCGAAGGGGGAGCCGATCGGTGCGCTCGACGGCGTGCCGGTCACGGTCAAGGACAATATCGCGACCAAAGGCGAGCCGACGCCGGTCGGCGCCGCGGCGAGCGACATGACGCCGGCGCTGGCCGACGCGCCGCCCGCCGCGCGGCTGCGCGAGGCTGGCGCGATCATCTTCACCAAGACGACCATGCCGGACTACGGCATGCTGTCCTCGGGCCTGTCGAGCCATCATCCGCTGGCGCGCAATCCGTGGAGGCTCGACCGCAATCCGGGCGGATCGTCGGCGGGCGCGGGCGCAGCGGCGGCGGCGCTCTACGGGCCGCTGCACATCGGCACCGACATTGGCGGGTCGGTGCGCCTGCCGGCGGGGTGGTGCGGAATCTTCGGCCTGAAGCCGAGCGCCGGACGCGTGCCGATCGATCCGCCCTATATCGGCCGCGTCGCCGGCCCGATGACCCGCGACGCGGCGGACGCTGGTTTGTTGATGGCGACTCTGTCGCTCTCCGACATCCGCGACTATGCGAGCCTGAGATACGAGAAGCTCGACTGGGCGATCGAGCCAGCGCCGCTCAAGGGGCTGCGCATTGGTCTGCTGACGGAGGCCGGCTGCGGCGCGGCGCCGAACCCGGAAGTGAGCGCCGCCGTCGAGCGCGCGGCGCGCGATTTCGAGGGCGCGGGCGCGCATGTCGAGCCCTTGAAACCGTTCCTGAGCCAGGACATGCTCGACGGGCTCGACCGTTTCTGGCGCATGCGGGCGCTGATCGACCTTCAGGCGCTGTCCCCCGCGAAGCGCGCCAAGGTGCTGCCGTTCATCCGCGAGTGGGCGGAATCGGCGAAAGGCTTCTCGGGCGAAGAGGTGTTCCGCGGCTTCAGCCAGATTCCGGCGATGCGCAAGGCCGCGATCGCGGCGACCGCGCCATTCGACTTCATCCTGTCGCCGACCGCGCCGATGACCGCCTTTCCCGCCGAATGGGCCTCGCCCAGCCAGGATCCGCTGAACCCGTTTCCGCATATCGGCTTCACCGTGGCGTTCAACATGTCCGAGCAGCCGGCGGCGTCGGTCAATTGCGGTTATGATTCCGAGGGCCTGCCGATCGGGCTGCAGATCATCGGGCGTCGGTTCGACGACCTCGGCGTGCTCAGGATCGCGCGCGCCTTCGAGGAGATCCGGGCGGAGCAGAGGCCGTGGCCGGAGCCGCCCAAGGCCTGATCGCCCACAACCTTATTAGCAAACGTATTTCGTATTTATATCCGGTCGGTCCGACGCTTCCCAGCGCCGGGCCGCCGCCCGGCCGGTCCGGTTTGGATTGTCTTGATCCGGGGCGTTTTCGCTTTGGAACGCCCCGATTCGAGGGTTGGAAACGCTTGGATTTCCTTGGATTCTCTCGTTCGAATCGAGACTTTTCAATGGGTTGCGCGAGATTTTCCGCGACAAGAATTTCTCCAGCCTTTCCCGGTCGGCGGGGGCCGCGGAACGGTGGAAACGGCCCTGGCGTGAAGAGGATCGATCATGAGGCAAGTCTGTCATGGCTTCTGATTTCCTGCAAGAGATTGTTCGAGATTGTCGTCGGAGGTTCTCGCCGACATCGACGCCCCGCCGGTCGCCTTCGGCCGCCTCGCTTCGGAAGCAGGCCGCGCCGATCGGCGTTCGCCCAAAAACGTCCGGTTTTCCCGACCAGGGTCCGAGCCGGATTTTCCGGCGGCGGTCGGCGAATCGATCTAGGATAAGCCCGGAAGTTTTGGGGGGAGAGATTTGAGAGCGCTGGTTTTCGCCGCCGCGGCGGCCATCCTTCTGGCCGCGCCCGCGCGCGCCGAGGATTGCGGCCATGGTCCGCAGGGGTTCGGCGAGTGGCTGAATTCTTTCAAGCAGGTCGCAGTCGGC
>DATGHB010000028.1:0-3927 GCA_035308265.1 Roseiarcus sp. | reverse complement strand
CTCATGGATGAGGTGAAGCGAGCCTTCCCCCATGCCGGATGGGACGCCCGCTCGCGGCTCGCCGTATCGCCGGATTTCAGCCGCGACCTCGACCGCTTCGCCGGGTATCTCGCCCTGGCCGGATTGTTGTCGCTCGTTGTCGGCGGAGTGGGCGTCGCGAACGCGGCGCAGGGCTTCGTCGAGCGCAAACGCGCAACGCTCGCGATTCTTAAGGCGATCGGCGCGACCGGCTCGGGCGTCGTCATGCTCGCGCTCGTCGAATTCCTGATCGTTGCGCTGATTGGCGCGTTCGCCGGCGCCGCGCTCGGCTCGGCGATTCCGTTTCTGGTCGCCTGGCTGTTCGGCGCCTTGCTGCCGATCCCGCTCGCGCCCTCGATCGCTCCTGGAATCATAGGCCTCGGGTTGATTTATGGACTCCTGACGGCTCTTGCCTTCTCGGTTCCCTCGCTAGGGCGCGCGCACGATCTGCCGGTGACGACGCTGATCCGCGACATGATCGAGGAGCGCCGGGGCTGGCCTCGCAGGCGCTACCTTGGCCTTGCGGCGCTCGCCGGGGCGGCGCTCGCCGCGCTGGCTGTCCTCACCAGCCCACAACGGTCGATCGCGGCGCTGGTCGCAGGAGCGACGGTCGCCGCGTCTATTGCGCTTCGCCTCGTCGCCTTCGCCATCGCTTTCCTCGCGCGCCGCGCGCCCCGCTCGCGCTGGGTCGAGCAGCGGATGGCGCTCGCCGCTATCCACAGGCCCGGCGCGCTGACGCCCACCGTCGTGCTGTCGCTCGGCCTCGGCCTCACCGCGCTCGTTGCGCTGACGCTCGTCGACTTCAACATGCGCGCCGAATTGCGCGAGGCCGAGCCCGGGGCGACGCCGAGCTTCTTCTTCCTCGATGTGCGCGGTTCTGACGCGCAAGCCTTTGTCGACTTCCTCAGGCGCGAAGCCCCGGGCGTCAACACCAGCGAGACGCCCATGCTGCGCGGGCGGTTCGTCGCCATCGGCGGAACGCCGGTCGAGAAGGTCAAGCCTAGCGACAAAGCCGCCTGGGCGCTGGAAGGCGATCGCGGCGTCACTTTCGCCGATAAAGTCCCCGAGGGCTCCGAGGTCGTGGCGGGGACATGGTGGCCCGCAGACTATTCCGGCCCGCCGCTCGTCTCGATGGAGAAGGGTGTGGCCGAGGGGCTCGGCCTCCATGTCGGCGACAGCGTGGTGGTCAATGTGCTCGGGCGCGACATCGCCGCGAAGGTCGCGAACCTGCGCAAGGTGAACTGGAAGAGCTACGCGATCAATTTCGTGCTGGTCTATTCGCCGAACACGCTGCGCGGCGCGCCCTACACCGAACTGGTTTCCGCGGCGCTCCCTACCGCCGCGCCTAAGTCCGAGGTCAGGCTCATGCGAAGCGTTGCGCATGAGTTCCCGACCGTCGCCAGCGTCCGGGTGCGCGAAGTCATGAGCGACGTCGAAAAGCTGGTCATGAAGCTCGCGCTCGCCATCCGCGCCGCGACCGGGGTCGCGCTGACGACCTCGGTTCTGGTGCTTGCCGGAGCGCTCGCCGCCAACCGGCGCGCCCGGCTCGCCGATGCGACGATCCTGAAAATCCTCGGCGCGACACGTGGGCGGCTGACCGCGATGTTCCTGATCGAATACCTGGCTCTGGGCGCGGCGACCGCGGCCTTCGGGGTCGCTGCGGGAACGTTCGCCGCCTGGTGGACCGTCGAACGGATCATGCAGTTCGATTTCGTCTTCGATCCGCGCGCCGCGCTCGCCGCAGCGGCCGGGGGGCTCACGATCACCGTCTCGCTCGGCATGATCGGCGCCTGGCGGACCTTGAGTCAAAAACCGGCGGCCTACCTGCGCGAATTGTGATAAAGGAGAGGCGAAGCCTGCGGCGTCATTGCGAGCCAAGCGAAGCAATCCAGGGGAACATAAAGCACCCCAATGGCCCCTGGATCGCCACGTCGCTTCGCTCCTCGCGATGGCGGCGAGCTTGCGACGGGAGGAGATGATGGCCCTGCTCACCCAATCCTACGTTCACGGCGCGTCTTCCACCCCGCTCATCGGCGAGACGATCGGCCAGCTTCTCCGCCGCGTGACGGCGGAGGGGCCGGAGCGGCCGGCGCAGGTCACTCGCCATCAGAACGTGCGCTGGACCTATGCCGACCTCCTGCGCCGGTCCGAGGATCTTGCGGTGGGCTTGCGCAACCTGGGCTTGAAGAAAGGCGATCGGGTCGGCATCTGGTCGGCCAACGTCAGCGAATGGGTTCTCGCGCAATTCGGCACCGCGCTTGCCGGGATCATCCTCGTCAACATCAACCCCGCTTACCGTAGCCATGAGTTCGACTACGCGATGAAGAAATCGGGCTGCCGGGCGCTGATCCTGAGCCAAGGGCATAAGAACAACGACTATTTCGCCTCCCTCAGGGCCTCAGCGCCCGAGATCGACAGCGCGGCGCCGGGCCGGCTCAGGGCGAAGGGGTTGCCCAAGCTCGAATTCGTCATCCGGCTGGGCGCGGAGAAGTCGCCCGGCATGCTCAATTTCGACGAGGTCGCGAAGGAAGCGACCGCAGCCGAGCGCGCCGAGCTTCGGGCTTTCGAAGCTGAGCTTCAGTTCGACGACCCGATCAACATCCAGTTCACCTCGGGCACGACCGGCGCGCCGAAGGGCGCGACGCTGACCCACCACAACATCCTCAACAACGGCTATTTCATCGGCGAGGCGATGCGTCTTGCGCCGGACGACCGCCTGTGCATTCCGGTGCCCTATTATCATTGCTTCGGCATGGTGCTCGGCAATCTGGCCTGCGTCACCCACGGCGCCTGCATGGTGAGCCCCTCGGAAGGATTCGACCCGCTTGCGACGCTGGGGACGGTTCAGGCCGAGCGGTGCACCGGCCTGCACGGGGTGCCGACGATGTTCATCGCCATGCTCGACCATCCCGAATTCAAGCGCTTCGACCTGAAGAGCCTGCGGACGGGCATTATGGCGGGCTCCCCCTGCCCAGTCGAAGTCATGCGGAAGGTGGTCGACCTGATGCATATGAGCGAGGTGACCATCGCTTATGGCATGACCGAAACGAGCCCGGTCAGCTTCCAGAGCGCCTGCAACGATCCGCTTGAGCGGCGCGTCTCGACCGTCGGGCGCATCCAGCCCCATATCGAGGTCAAGATCGTCGACGCCGAGGGCCGGATCGTTCCGCCTGGCGCGCCCGGCGAACTTCTCACCCGCGGCTACAGCGTCATGCGCGGCTATTGGGACGATCCGGCGGCGACCTCGGCGGCGATCGACGAGGCCCGGTTCATGCATACCGGCGATCTCGCGACCATCGACGCCGAAGGCTATTGCAACATTGTCGGCCGGCTGAAGGACATGGTCATTCGCGGCGGCGAGAACATCTATCCCCGCGAGGTCGAGGAGTTTCTGTTCACTCACCCGGCGATCGCCGAGGTCCAGGCTTTCGGAGTTCCCGATCCCCGCTACGGCGAGGAGCTATGCGTCTGGATCCGCCGCCGCGAGGGCTTAGGGCTGAACGAGGCCGAAGTGATCGCTTTCTGCCGGGATCGAATCGCCCATTACAAGGTTCCGGCTCATGTCCGTTTCGTCGATTTCTTCCCGATGACGGTCACCGGCAAGGCGCAGAAGTTCCTGATGCGCCAGGCGATGATGGAGGAATTGGCGCGCTCGGAAGAAAGGACGGCCTGAGGCGCCGGGCGCTTCATTCGAGGATTAAGACACTTTAAATCTTTGCGGAGTTGAGGCGGCGGATTTGGCTAGGCAAGTGCGGGTCTGTCCAGAACGCCGCCAAAAAGCAACAATTTCGGCCTTCACTGGTTATTGAGATAAAATGAGTTCTCTTGGCAATTCGGCCGGGCGCGCTTAAATGGCAGGAACAGGGTCGGGAGCGTCCGCGCAAACCCAGGCGACCGCTCCGTGACGGG
>DATGHB010000027.1:0-2688 GCA_035308265.1 Roseiarcus sp. | reverse complement strand
ATGTTGGCCGCTTCCTGATAGGTCGGCACGACGACCGAAAGGGTGGGAGCTCGCCCGGGCGTTTCATCGCTGGCCATTGCACGCCACGCTGTTTCGCTTGAAAGCCGATGAACGCTATTCCCCGGACGCGGCCGGATAGGGCATGGGAAGGGGGCGCGTCAAGCCGTCGGCCGGGATCAGCGCAAGCCGGATCTCGGGGCGCCCGAGTCGGCGGAGGGCGAAGACTTGGGGCTGTCCCAACCGGGCGAACAGCGGGCCGGCGGCGGCGACCGCCGATGCGACATCTGCAGCCGGCGTGACGATGACACCGCTCTGGCCGACATGGCTTCCGCTTTCATCCGAGAAAGCCCAGCCGCGCGGGTCGTTGGAGAGCACGAAAACCGGCGTCCGCGGCCCGAAGGCGAGCGCGATTTTCCCGGCGTCCGACCATTTGGTCGAGACGATGAAATGGGGCGGATGGTCAAAGATCGGCGCCCTCGTCAGGCCACGCCAGTTGAAGCTCTCGAGCAGCGGGTCGGCGGAGCGCGACCGGGCCGCGAGAACCACCCACGGCCAGCCTGTCGAAGCGTCCACGACAGCGACCCCTGCGATTGCGGCCAGGAGCGCCGACGACAGGAAAGCCCATCGGCGAAGCGCGCCAACCGAGGCGCCGAGCTGATCGACCCACGCCCCCAGCAAGGGGAAGGCGAAGAACCAGCCGGGCATCGTCCAGTGAGGCTGGCCGCGGCCGCCCCAGAGCGGCGTGAGCGTGAACACAACGATCGGCGGCAGACTGAGGCAAAGCAGGAACAGGCGCCGGTCATCCCGCCGCTGGCGGAACGCGCTCGACAGGCCCGCGACCAGCGGCGCGAAGATCCAGGGCGACAGAAAAGCGACTTCGCCCAGCGCCATCGTCAAGGCCTGCGCAGGATGGAGACCGCCGGGCACGCCGCGCGAGCCCTGAAATGCGAATGAAACCCAGCCGTTCGTGGCGTTCCACCAGATGACCGGGGTTATCATCGCCAGCGCGATGCACGCCGAGACATAGGGCGCGGGATGTCTGAGCCAATGGCGTTCCTTGCGCGAAGTCGCGACGAAGGCCGCCAGTCCGCCGGCGGTCAGCACGGCGCTGTATTTCGACAGGCCCGCAAGGCCGAGGCCAACGCCGATGAGGAGCCACAATCGCCAGGCCGAAAGCGCCTCGGGCGGCTTGGGAAAGAACAGGCGCGCCGCCGCTGAGGCCGCGATCGCGAGCCCGAACAGCAGGGGCCCGTCGGGGACGACCCAGCTTCCGGCGGAAGCGAAGAAGAATGGCGTGACGTTGAGAGCAAAAAGGGCGATCAGGGCCGGCCGGGGGCCGAACAGCCGACTCGTGAACCGATAGGCGATCCAGCCAGTCGCAACGAAGAGCGCAATGAAGGGCAGGCGCGCGGCGACATTCTCGCCCGCGGCAAGCGCGGCGAAGTGCGCGATCCACAGATGCAATGGGGGATGGTCGAAATAAGAGAGGGATAAGCGGCGCGCGATCGCGAGCGTATAGCTTTCGTCGATCCCGAGCCCAAGCACGAGAGCAAACAGAAGGCGCGCGACGGCGAACCCGATGAGGATCGCGATGGCGAGACGATCATTCTCCCGATCCGGCATTCAGCGCGTTCAGATATGCAGCGGGTGGCCAAGCGCTGCGAGCGCCGACTCAGGGAAGGCCTCGCTCATCGTCGGGTGGGCGTGGATGGTGAGGGCGATGTCCTCGAGCCGCGCGCCCATCTCCAGCGCGAGCGAAAAGGCGGCGGAGAGTTCCGAGACGCCCTGGCCTACGGCGTGGATTCCGAGAACGACATGGTTGTCGGCGCGGGCCGTGACCCGCACGAAGCCCTCGTCGTCCTGAAGCGTCATGGCCCGCCCGTTGGCGCGGAACGGGAAGTGGCCGACGCGAATCTCGCCTTGCGCCCGGGCGACCTCGGGCGAGAGGCCCACCGCGACGATTTCCGGATCGGTGAAGCAGATCGCCGGGATAGAGGCCCGGTCGAAGGCGCCCTTCTCACCGGCGATGATCTCGGCGACCATCGCGCCCTGCGCCATCGCGCGATGGGCGAGCATCGGCTCGCCGGTCAGGTCCCCGATCGCCCAGACGTTGCGCATCGAGGTTAGGCATTTGTCGTCGATGCGAACGAACGGGCCGCTCATCGCAAGATCAAGGGTCTCGAGGCCGAAGCCATTTGTGCGCGCGCGCCTGCCGACCGCGACCAGGACCTTGTCGGCTGCGACCATGCGCTCCTTGCCGTCGGCGCCCGCGACCTTGAGCCCGCCCTTGGCGCGCCCAAGCGCTCGTGCGCCCGTAAGCGCCTCGACGCCGAGTTCGGCCAGGCGCCGCGAGACGGGCTGGGTCAGCTCGGCGTCGTAAAGCGGCAGGATTTTCGGCAGCGCCTCGACGATCGTGACCTTGGCCCCGAGCTTGGCGAAGGCCATGCCGAGCTCCATCCCGATATAGCCGGCGCCGACCACCGCGAGCGATTCCGGAACCTCGGTCAGTTTGAGCGCATCGGTCGAGGACAGGATGTCGCCGCCGAACGGGAGCGCCGCCAATTCCACCGGCGCCGAGCCGGTCGCAAGGACGAGATGCTCGGCGGCGACACGGGTCTCGCCGGTGTCGGCCCGAACGGTCGTCGTCTTGCCGTCGACGATCGTCGCGGTCCCGAGCAGCGTGCGCGC
>DATGHB010000026.1:0-21051 GCA_035308265.1 Roseiarcus sp. | reverse complement strand
CTTGCGCCGAGCTTCCGCGATCTGATGCCGGACCCCTTTTGCCTCCGCGACATGGAGGCGGCGACCGAGCGTTTGCGCACGGCGGTCATGGCTCGCGAGCGGATCGCGATCTTCGGCGACTATGACGTGGACGGGGCCTCGAGCGCGGCTTTGCTCAGCGAATATCTAAACGCCTGCGGACTTGAGACGATCGTCCACATCCCCGACCGGGTCACCGAGGGTTATGGCCCGAACGTCGAGGCGATTGAGAGCTTCGCCGCCCAGGGCGCGACGCTCGTCGTCACCGTCGACTGCGGCGCGGTCGCCTGCGAGCCGTTCGAGGCCGCAAGCCAGCTCGGCCTCGACGTTGTCGTGTTCGACCATCATCAGGCGCCGGAGCGGCTGCCGAACATCGTAGCTCTCGTCGATCCCAACCGCGAGGACGACATGTCCGGGCTCGGCTACCTCAGCGCCGCGGGCGTCGTGTTCATGGCCCTTGTGGCGCTCAATCGCGCCTTGCGCGAGGCCGGTTTCTGGAGCGGGCGCCAAGCGCCGGACCTGATGGCCGCGCTCGACCTGGTCGCGCTCGCCACCGTCGCCGACGTCGTGCCGCTGATCGGGCTCAACCGCGCCTTCGTCGTCAAGGGCCTCGCGATCATGCGCGAGCGCCGCCGGCCGGGCCTTGCGGCGCTGTTCGACGTCGCCGGCGCCGACGGACCGCCGCGGCCCTACCATTTGAGCTTTGTCGTCGGCCCGCGCATCAACGCTGGCGGGCGGATCGGCGACGCGGCGCTGGGCGTCAAGCTCCTGACGGCGGCCGACGACATCGAAGCGCGGGCGATCGCGGCCGAGCTCGACCGGCTGAACCGGGTGCGGCAACAGATCGAGATCGAGGCGCTTGCGGAGGCCGAGGCGGAGGCGCTGCTCTCGCTCGGCCTCGAGGAACGCGGCGCGGCGGTCGTGGTGGCGGGGGAGACGTGGCCGCCGGGCGTGGTCGGCCTCATCGCGGCCCGGCTCAAGGAGCGGTTCGGGCGGCCGGCCTTCGCGCTGACCCTCGCCCAGGGCCAGGCGACCGGCTCGGGGCGTTCGATCGCGGGCGTCGATCTGGGGCGGGCGGTGCGCGCGGGGGTCGAAGCGGGGATCGCGATCAAGGGCGGGGGACACACGATGGCGGCGGGCGTGACGCTGGCCGCCGACCGGCTCGGCGAGTGGCGCGCCTTTCTCGAGGAGCGGCTCGGAGACGCCGTGACGAAGGCGCGCGCCGAAGCGGGCCTCGAGATCGACGCGGCGCTGACCGCGAACGCGGCCACGCCCGAGCTCGTCCATCGGCTCGAGGCCGCCGGCCCCTATGGCGCGGGGGTTCCGGAGCCCCTGTTCGCGCTGCCGCGCCACCGCCTGGCGGAGGTCATGGCGGTCGGGGCGGACGGGCGCCACCTGCGCATCCGCGCCGTCGCCGGCGACGGGCGGGCGGTCGAGGGGATCGCGTTCCGCGCCGCGGGCAAGAAGCTCGGCGAGGCGCTCCTCCGCCTCAAGGGCGCGCCGGTTCATCTCGCCGGGACGCTGGCGGTGAACCGCTACGGCGGCCGCGAGCGGGCGCAGCTCAGGGTGGTCGACGTCGCCGAGGCGGCGCGGTAATATCGGGCCGGCAATGGGAATAAGGCGGGCTCGGAGACAACCTGCGCCGCGGGCGATTTTACATCGACCCCTGGCGTCGGGCGGGGCTGGGCAGCATCCGCAACAGCACGCCGTCGCGCCTGACATATTGATGCCATAGCGCGCCCGCGACGTGCAGGCCGACGAGGGCGAACAGGCTGTACGCCAGCAATTGGTGAATCTCCTCGGCGGGGTGGAATATCGTCCTGTCCGACGGGACGCCGAAATTCAGCTGGAAGAGACCGTAGTCGAACGATCGGCCGTGCCAGACATAGGCGACGATTCCGGCCGCCGGGATCGCCAGCATCAGAACGTACATCGCATGATGCGCCCCCGACGACGCGCGCCGCCAGAACGCGTGGACGCTCGCGGGCATGGGCGGAGGCCGGTGGCCCGCCCGCCACGCGAGCCTCGCGATCACCAGCGCAAGATAGATCAGCCCGACCGAGCCATGCACGTTGATCCAGAAAGGCCGCGAGAGCTTCGGGATGTCGTCGAACAATAGGCCAAGAGCGCCCAGAAACACGATCAGCGCCGCGAGGGTCCAGTGAAAAGCAATCGCGCCAATGTCATAGCGCTCCGGCGCTGCGACCCCATCTCTCATCCCCGCTAACCTCATTTTCAGACGCGCTCTTGCGTTCCCGCAATGCGGGCAAAGCAGGATTCGACTAGGAATGACCCGTTTGGCCGAATGATGGCGCGCCAAAATGCGGACTCGCGCCGCCGCCGGTCGAGGTGTGAAACGCAGGGCATAAAACCGATGAGCGTCGCCCCCGATCGAATCCTCCACCGGGCCCTGATCGCGATCGCGCTCGGCGGGTTGGCCGCGGGCGCCATTTTCTGGACCTGGGGCGACCGCGCGTTCGCCCAATGGGCGTGGGCGGCGGGGTCGATTCCGGTCGCGCTCGGACTGCTCGTCTCGATCGTCCGCGACCTCCTGGCCGGCCGCGCCGGGGTCGACATCATCGCGCTCCTGTCGATGACCGGCGCGCTCATGCTCGGGCAAAATCTGGCCGCGATCGTGGTTGCGGTCATGTACGCGGGCGGCACGGCGCTCGAGGATTTCGCGGTCTCCCGCGCCGAGCGCGACCTTAAGAGCCTGGTCGATCGCGCGCCTCGGGTCGCCCATCGGGACAATCTCGGTCGGATCGAGGACGTCCCGGTCGCCGGGGTCGCCGTCGGCGACAGGCTGCTCGTGCGCGCGGGCGAGGTCGTTCCCGTCGACGGCGTCCTGTCCGACGCGGACGCGATGCTCGATGAGGCGGCGCTTACCGGAGAGCCGATCCCGGCCGGCAAGCATCGGGGCGAGGCGATCCGCAGCGGGGCGGTCAACGCCGGGGCGACCTTCCTCATGGAGGCGACCGCGAGGGAAGGCGAGAGCACCTACGCCGGCATCGTTCGCATGGCGACGGCGGCCCAGACGGCGAAGTCTCCGACGATCCGGCTCGCCGACCGGTTCGCGCTCCTGCTGCTGCCGGTCTCGCTCGGCCTTGCGGGAATTGCCTGGCTGATCTCCGGCGATCCTGTCCGGGCGCTCGCGGTCATGGTGGCGGCGACGCCCTGTCCGCTCATTCTCGCCGCCCCGGTCGCCTATATCGCCGGGGTGGCGCGGGCGGCGAGGCAGGGCGTTCTCATGAAAGGGGGCGCGGCGCTCGAGGCGCTCGCGCAGGCCCGCACGGTCATTTTCGACAAGACGGGCACGCTCACGGTCGGCGGCGCGAGGCTCATCGAGATCGAAACCGCGCCGGGATTTGGCGCCGACGAGGCGCTGCGTCTCGCGGCTTCCGTCGAACAGGCTTCCCAGCACGTCGTCGCCGCAGCGATCGTCGCGGCCGCGCGCGAGCGCCAACTGCCGATCGGCGCCGCGAGCGACGTCCGCGAGGCCATGGGGTCGGGCGTGGCTGGCGTGGTCGAAGGGCGCCGGGTTCGCGCCGGCTCGCATGACTTCGTCTTCGGCTCGCCGCCCGCAAGCGCGTGGTCGAGGCGAACGCTGCGCCGCGCCTCGCTGCGCTCGGCGCTGACGGTGTTCGTGGCCGTCGACGGAACGCCGGCCGGCGCGATTCTGCTGGCCGATGAATTGCGGCGCGAGGCGCCGCGGGCGATCCAGTCCCTGCGGGCGTCCGGCGTGTCGCGGATCATCATGGTCACCGGCGACCGCGCCGAAACCGCCGAGGCGATCGGGGCCGCTCTCGACCTCGATGCGGTGCTCTCCGAGCGCGACCCGGCCGACAAGGTCGAGGCGGTCGCGGTCGAGCAGGGGCTGCAACCGACCCTGATGGTGGGCGACGGGATCAACGACGCCCCGGCGCTGGCCGCGGCCCATGTCGGCGCGGCGATGGGCGCGCGCGGGGCGAGCGCCTCGTCCGAGGCTGCCGATGTCGTCATCCTCGTCGACCGGCTCGACCGCGTTTCGGAGGCGGTCGGGATCGCCCGCCGGACGCATGGAATAGCGTTCCAGAGCATGGCCGTGGGGATGGCCATGTCGGGCGTGGCGATGGTCGCCGCCGCCCTGGGCTGGCTCGCCCCGGTCGAAGGCGCGCTCACCCAGGAAGCCATCGACGTCGCCGTCATTCTCAACGCCTTGCGCGCGCTCGGCTCCGGCCGGGGCCGGTGGCGAACGAGCATGGCGGCGAGCGACGCCGAGGCCCTTCGCGACGAGCACCGGAGCGTCGAAAAGAGCCTCGACCGGCTGCGCGATATCGCCGAGGCGCTCGAGGACGCTTCAGCCTCCGACGGCGCCGCCATGATCCGCGAGGCGAACGCGATCGTCGCGGACGCGATTGTCACGCACGAAAAGGCCGACGAAGCGCTTGTCTATCCGCGCCTGCGCCGGTCGCTCTCGAGCGGCTATGGCCTCGCCGCGATGAGCCGCGTCCATCGCGAGCTGCTCCACCTCGCCCATCTCCTGTCCCGCCTGTCCGAAGGCCTGTCGGAGGGAGACACGGATTCGCTGCTCATGCGCGACGGGCAGAGAATCATTGAATCGATCGAGACCATCGCGCGGATTCACAACGCCCAGGAGGAGGACATTTACGAATACGCCGCCGCGGGGTAGGTGCGGGACACCGAGGCCGGTGGCGCCGGCCCCAGGAGCGGAAGGTCCTAAACCGAGAAGCTCACCCCGCAGCCGCAGGAGGCGACCGCATTCGGGTTCTTGACCCGGAACGACTGGCCCATCAGGTCGTCGACGAAATCGAGTTCGGCCCCGTTCAGCATTTCGAGCGAGACCGGGTCGACCAGCACCGTCGCGCCGTCGCGGGTGATCGCCACGTCGTCCTCCGCCCGGCCGCGCTCGACGTCGAAGGAATACTGGAAGCCGGAGCAGCCGCCGCCCTTGACCGAGATCCGCAGGGCCGCGCCTTGCTCCCCTTTGAGGATCGCATTGAGCCGCCGGGCGGCGCTCTCGCTGATGGTGACGCCCTCGAGGGTCTCGGAGACGGACTCGTTCATGCCCATGGCCCTTAATCGCTTGCGCCGCCGGGCCGGCGCCGTCAAGACTCTGCTCGGATCAACATATGGACGCCGGGCGGAGAGCGCAATGTCGAAGCGGCGAAACGCGGCCGATGCCGGGCTCTCCCGCGCGTCTTACGCCGCCGACCCGTCGCGCGCGCCGCGCCTCATCGCCGAGCCGCCGTCGGCGACCCGGACCGAGTTCCAGCGCGACCGCGACCGCATCGTCCATTCGACCGCCTTCCGCCGCCTCGCCCACAAGGCCCAGGTGTTCGTCGATCCCGAGAGCGATCATTTCCGCACCCGCCTCACCCACACCATCGAGGTGGCGCAGATCGCCCGCGCCCTCGCTCGCGCGCTTAAGCTCGACGGCGACCTCGCCGAAGCGGTCGCGCTCGGCCACGACCTCGGCCACACGCCCTTCGGCCATACCGGCGAGGATGCGCTCGACGCCTGCATGGCCGATGATGGCGGCTTCGACCACAACAGCCACGCCCTGCGCCTCGTCACCGAACTCGAGCGCCACTACGCCGCCTTCGACGGGCTCAACCTCAGCCAGCCCACGCTTTCGGGCCTCGTCAAGCACAACGGGCCGCTCCTCGATGCCTCCGGCGCGCCCGCTGAGCGCTACCGGGCGCGCGGGGTTCCGGCCGCCATCCTCGCTTACGACAGGATCCAGCCTCTCGAGCTCAGCCTGCATGCGAGCCTCGAGGCGCAAGCGGCTGCGATTGCGGACGATATCGCCTACGACGCCCACGACATCGACGACGGCCTGCGGGCGGGCCTGTTCTCGCTTGCCGAGATTCGCGCCATCCCCTTCATTGACGATCTGATGCGGGAAATCGACGATCTCCACCCGGGACTCGAGGCGGCCCGCGCCATCCACGAACTCACCCGGCGGGTCATCACCCGGTTCATCGAGGACGCAATTCAGGAGAGCGGCCGGCGGATCGCGGAATCGAAGGTCGCGAGCCCCGGGGCGGTCGCCGCCGCGGGGCGGGCGCTGATCGGACATTCAGCCCCGATAGAAGCGGCGGACCGCGACATCAAGGCGTTTCTGTTCGCCCGCATGTACCGCCATCCGCAAGTCCGCAAGGTCCGCGATCAGGCCGATGCGATCGTGCGGCGCCTGTTTACGACCTATGTCGCCGACCCGTCCCTGATGCCGCCGGAGTGGGCCGCCAAGGCGAGCCATGGGCGCGCGCGGGCAGTCGCGGACTATATCGCCGGCATGACCGACCGGTTCGCGGTCGCCGAGCACGCCCGCCTTTTTGACGCCGCTTTCGACTTGCGATAGAGGCGCGCGCTTCGCCTGAACCTTCAGGCCACCACCGGGAATCCATGAACGTTTTCGCTGACTTCGAGACGCGCATCGCTGCTCTCATCAAGAAGCGGATCGAGGCGGGCGAATTGCCGCGTGATCTCGATCTTGCCCGCTTCGTGGTCGAGCCGCCGCGCGAGGCGGCCCATGGCGACCTCTCCACCAACGCCGCGATGGTCTACGCGCGGGAAGCCAAACAGGCTGGTTCGAACCCGCGCGCTCTCGCGACGAGCCTTGCCGCGGACCTCGCCCGCGAACCGGACGTCGAGGGCGCGGAAGCAGCCGGCCCCGGCTTCATCAATATCGTCCTCAAGCCAGAGGTTTACGAGCAGCTCTTAAGGACTGTTCTCGTCCGAGGGACGCGTTTCGGAGCGGGCGCCCCAAGCGAGGAAGGGCCGGTCAACGTCGAATATGTGAGCGCCAATCCGACCGGGCCGATGCATGTCGGCCATGCGCGCGGCGCGGTGTTCGGCGACGCTCTTGCGAGCCTGCTCATCTTCTCCGGCCGCGAGGCGACCCGCGAATATTATGTCAATGACGCCGGCGGGCAGGTCGACGTGCTGGCGCGCTCGGCATACCTGCGCTATCGCGCGGCCCTCGGCGAGGCCATCGGCCCGATCCCCGAGGGCCTCTATCCCGGCGACTATCTCAAGCCGGTCGGCGAAGCCCTTGCGCGCGAATATGGGCCAGGCCTCAAGGACAGGCCCGAGAAGGAATGGCTGCCGCTCATCCGCGCCCGCGCCATCGAGGCGATGATGGGCGTCATCCGCGACGATCTCGCCGCGCTCAACATCACTCACGAGGTGTTCGCATCGGAGCGCGCGCTGACCGGCGCCGACGGGGGCGACGACCAAGTGGCCAAAACAATCGAATGGCTGAGGGCCAAGGGTCTCGTCTATCAGGGCCGTCTGCCCCCGCCCAAGGGCGCGCCGGCGGACGATTGGGAGGATCGTGACCAGACCCTGTTCCGGTCGACCGGTTTCGGCGACGACGTCGACCGGCCGCTGATCAAGTCCGACGGCGCCTACACCTATTTCGCCGGCGACATCGCCTATCACAAGACCAAGATCGACCGGGGGTTCCGGACCCTGCTCGACGTATGGGGCGCCGATCATGGGGGCTATGTCAAGCGGATGCAGGCCGCCGTCGCCGCCCTGTCCGGCGGCCAGGCCACCCTCGAGGTCAGGCTCTGCCAGCTCGTGCGCCTCATGCGGGCGGGCCAGCCGGTCAAAATGTCGAAACGGTCCGGGGAGTTCGTAACGCTGCGTGAAGTGGTGGACGAGGTCGGCGCGGACGCGGTCCGGTTCATGATGCTGATGCGCAAGAACGACGCGCCGCTCGATTTCGATCTCGCGAAGGTGATCGAGCAGAGCCAGGACAATCCGGTCTTCTATGTCCAGTACGCGCACGCCCGCGCGCGCAGTGTCCTGAGACAGGGCAAGGCGGTGTTCGCGGACTTCGATCTTGCGCCGAAGGCGCTGGCGGAAGCTGATCTGGCGCTGCTCGCCGACGAAGGGGAGCGCGACGTGTTGCGGGCGCTCGCGCTCTATCCGCGGCTGGTCCGGCAGGCGGCGGAGGCGCACGAACCGCACAGGGTCGCTTTCTTCGCCCACGATCTGGCGACCCGATTCCATGCCCACTGGAACAGGGGCAAGGATCTGCACGGTTTGCGCTTCGTTAACGAAAATGAACGAAACCTGTCTTATTCGAGATTGGCTCTGGTCGCGGGCGTCAGCCTTGTTTTGGCCTCCGCCCTGTCAATTTTGGGGGTTAGCGCGCCCGAGGAGATGCGCTAGGGGATGCGAGCCTTCAGCGGCGCGCGTCCGAGGCGCTTTCAGGAATGACCCGCGGCAGATGAGGACGACATGAGCGGTTCGGGGCCACGTTTTCCCGACGAGATCAACCTCGACGAATTCGAGCGACGCCTGCGCGCCGCGGGCGGCGGTCAGGCGAGGGCCGAAGATCCCCTCGCGGAACTGGCCCGCCTGGTCGAATTCGCGCATTTGGGGATCTCGAACGACGAGGCTGTGCCGACGCCGCGCCCCGCGATCGCCGCCCAGTCCGCGGACGCCGCCGCCCCGCTCGAAAAAGACGCTCTTCGGCCAACGATCGAGGAAGAGGTCGAAGACATCGCTCCCGGCGCGTCGGAGGCCGAGCGCGAGGCGCGGCAGGACTACGCGTTCGACGCCCCCGCGGCCGGGCTGGCCGAGGCGCGCCGGCCCCTGCGCTGGAAGGTCGCGGCGTCCGCGCTGGCGGTTGCGGGCGTGGCGATGATCGGCGCCGTTTTCGCGCTCAGGAGCGGGGCGCCCGGCTTCAGCAAGGATCCCCCGTTCATCGCGGCGGCTCAGGGGCCGACCAAGGTGGCGCCGCCCAGCGACCAGACCGCCGCCGCCTCCAGCGACGCCGGCGCTTCCCTGCTCAACAACAACAATGTCAAGCCGGGCGGGGTCAAACTGGTCAATTCCGAGGAGCAGCCGGTCGATTTGAGCGCACAGGCCTCGCTCGACAATCCGCCTCCAGCCAATCCGCCTCCGGCCAATCCTCTTCCAGCGACGCCCAATCCGCCCGCCGCCGCGGATCAGGCCGCGCCGCCGCCGCCAGGGAGCGCGGCGGACACGGCCTCGCTCGCCGCCATCGCGAATACGCCGCTCGTCGCGCCGCCGGCCCCGCAGCCGCCCGCCGTGACCTCGGAATTTCCCGCCCCCAAACCGGTGCGCACTGTTTCCTTGCGGCCTGACGGAACGCCGATCGGCGCGGTCAATCCTCCCGATCAGCCGGCAAGCGACGCGAAGCCGGTGAGCCCGCCTGCGGAAGCGCCGGCCAACCCGGCGCCGAAGACCGCCGCGGATGCGGCCGGCGCCGCGCAGCCCTCGACCCCCAAACTTGATTTGCCCGCCAGGGCTTCAACGAAGTCGTCGGCTCGGGTCGCGGTCGGCAAGACGGACACGACCGCGCCGGTGGCGAACGCTGAGACGCCGCGCGAACCGCCGCAGAATGGCGGTTCGGCGAAACCGGAGAGGGCCGCGAAGAAGCCCAAGGCCCGGGAAGTCGCCGACGCGACCGAGACGACGGGCGCAATCGCTGAGCCGCCTGTCGACGCAACGGCGGCGACCGCTTCGGGAGGGTGGGCCGTTCAGCTCGCCGCGCCGAGATCGGAGGCGGAAGCGAATAGCGAACTCGCCCGGCTGACCGCCAAGTATGGCGCCGAACTCAACGGCTCCCCGATCGGCGTGCACAAGGCGACGGTGAAGGGCGAGACGATCTACCGCCTGCGCGTGGTCGGCCTCACCAAGGCGGACGCCGCCAAGCTCTGCGCCCGCCTGAAAGGCGAGGGCGCGCAGTGCTTCATCGCCAAGTAGAGGAAGGCGCCAGCCGTCTTCCTCGAGCCCGTGCCCGTGGAGCCATGAATGCCCAAGGCCTTCATCTGCGGCTGCGAGGGCCTTGCGCTCAACGCCGACGAGCGCGCCTTCCTTCGTCGGCATGACCCCTGGGGCCTGATCCTCTTCAAGCGCAACGTCGCCGACCGCGATCAGTTGCGTGAGCTCACGCGGTCGTTCCGGGACTGCGTCGGCCGCGCCGACGCGCCCGTCCTGATCGACCAGGAGGGCGGACGGGTCCAGCGGATGGCCCCGCCGCACTGGCGCGCCTATCCCGCGGCGGCCGCGATCGAGGCGGGGCTCGAGCCAGCCAAAGCCGAGGCCGCGGCGCGTCTTGTCGCGCGCCTTATCGCGGCCGATCTCGCCGAAGTCGGGATCACCATCGACTGCGCGCCGGTGCTCGATGTCGCCGATCAGGGAACCCACGCGGCCATTGGCTCGCGGGCGTTCTCTTCCCGGCCCGGGCGCGTCGCGGCGATGGGCCGGGCGGTCGCCGAGGGGCTGCTCGCGGGCGGGGTCAAGCCGGTCATCAAGCACATGCCGGGCCACGGCCGGGCGCGGGTGGACAGCCATCACGAGCTGCCCGTCGTCGATGCGGCGCGGAGCGAGCTCGAGCGCGACTTCAAGCCGTTCGCCGCGCTGAACGACCTGCCCATGGCGATGAGCGCGCATCTTCTGTTCACCGCGATCGATTCCCGGCGTCCGGCGACGATGTCGCCGATCGTCGTTCAGGAGGTCATGCGGGGCGAGATCGGGTTCGCCGGCCTCATCATGAGCGACGATCTGTCGATGAAGGCGCTGAAAGGCCCGTTCGACGAACGCGCCGCCGCGGTGATCGAGGCGGGGCTCGACATCGTGCTCCATTGCAACGGCGACCTCGAGGAGGCTCGCGCGGTGGCCTCCGCCGCGCCGCCGCTGTCCGGCGCCTCGCTCAACCGCGCCAGCGCCGCGCTCGCTGCGACCCGGCCGCCCGAGCCGTTCGACGTCGCCCGCGCCGAGCGGGAGCTCAAGGCGATTGGGGCGGAGCTGGGCGTGGCCTGAGCGTCGCCCAGGGCAGTCAGGCCGACGCCGGGGCCAGCGCCGGCTCCCTCCTCGGCAAGGGCCTGAAGGTCATCGCGATCAGGAAGGCGCCGATCCCCATCGCCCAGGAGCCGACATAGAGCCACGTGTAGCTGGCCAGCGCGTCATAGATGAGCCCCCCGGCCAGCGGTCCGAGCGCCATGCCGAGGCTGCCGGCCATCGCCGTGCCGCCGATGACGGTCCCCATCATCCTTAAGGGGAAGTTCTCGCGCGCCAGAACCGCATAGAGCGGCATCACGCCCGCATAGATGAAGCCGAACACCGCCGCGACGCTATAGAACTCGCCCAGGTTCCGGGCGAAGGCATAGGCCAGCGCGCCGAACGCCTGCGCAAGCAGGCCGATGACCAGAACCCGCTTGGCGCCGAACCTGTCGCCGAGGAGTCCGAAGCCGATCCGGCCGCCCATGCCCGCAAGCCCCTCGACGCTGTAGATCGAAACCGCGGCTGCGAGCGGAATCCCGCAGGTCTGCGCATAGCTCACAGTGTGAAAGATCGGGCCGGAATGAGTGGCGCAACAGAAGAAGTTGGTGAGGACCAGCACGATGAACGGCGCCGACCGCAGCGCCTCGCCGACCGTGAGCCCCGATTGCGGCCCGCTCGCCGTCGCGGCGTTGGCGGCGCCGTGCGCGAGCGCCGGCGGGCGGCGCACCAGAAGCGCGGCCGGAATCATCAGCGCGGCGGCGATAAGAGCGAGGATCTCGAGCGTGGTCCGCCAGTCATAGGCCGAAACAAGCCTGGCGGCCAATGGCGCCATGGTCATCGGCGCCATCCCCATGCCTGCCGAGACGAGCGAGACCGCAAGGCTGCGATGGTCATCGAACCAGCCGGTGACGCAGGCCATCATCGGCGCGAAGATGGCCGCCGCGGCGCCGCCGATCAGGAGCCCGAAGATCAGCTGGAACGCGAGAAGCGATGGCGCCTGGGCCGCGAGAGCGAGGCTCAAGGCAAGGACGATCGCCCCGGTCAGGACAACCGCGCGCGGACCGATCCGGTCGGAGAGCCCGCCCCAGGCCATGCTCATGAAGGCCATGGCGAGAAAGCCGATGGTCATCGCGCTCGACACGCCGGTCACCGACCAGCCGGTGTCGCGGGCGATCGGCTTAAGGAGAACCGGGAGCGAGAACATCGATCCGATCGCGACGCAGCCGAGCAGGCCGCCCGCCGCAACGATGACCCACCGGTAGCTGGAACTGCTCATTTGGCGTAGTCTCCCGTGGAGCGGTCCTTGCCGGCAGCCCCTTGGTCAACATACCAACTGGTCGGTACTTGGTCAACAGCCAAAGCCATCCGGCGCCTCCGCGCGGTCGGGGAGAGAGTCGGAAATAGCGCCGCAAGCGCGCTTGACAAGGCTCGATTCGGACTCGGAATTGGCGCCCCTCCCAAGGTCGTTCTCAAAGAACGGCCCGCTTCCCCTGGATCTTTCGCTCTGGCTTTGGCCGGCCGAGGGTGACGAAAAACGGCCGCCCGGCGATCGCCTGGCCGAGCGCAGGGGTGATCCGGAACGGCAGACAGGATTCGACCGCCCGCTCGGCCTCGTCGACGAAGCGCTGGCGCTGATCGGCGTCGCCCTCGAGATGGGAAAAGGTGATCCTCGGCTTGCCGAATATCGAGCCGTCACGCTTCATCATCAGCATGATCGTCAGTCGCGACCCGGAGGGCCCGAGCGGCTTTCCCCCCATGCAGGCGCCGAACTGGCGTTGAAGGTCGGAAAGCGTATTGGCTGGCGAGGCGCCGTCGGCTAGCGCGGCTGGGACGCCCGAGGGCGACCCCGCGACCCAGGCGATCATCGCCCAGGCGCCTGTCATCGAGGCTCGCTTCGCCACCCGTCGCGCCGCCGATCAGCCGCGTTCGCCCCTCAGCTGATCTCGAACTGCCTGCCGATCAGCGTAGTGCCCACGGCGGTGTAGGTCTTGTTCGGCTCCGGGTTGCGGATGTCGCCGATTTCCTGCCAGCGATTCCAGACGATGCCGGTGTCGGCCTCTCCCCTGAGCTCGACATCGCGCGCCGTTCCCGGAATCCAGACGGTCGTCGTCCAGCCGGCCGTGACCGAGCCGGACTCGCCGCCGCCGCGGGCGGTGTAATTGCCGTGCGCGTCCATGTCGGTCCAGCTCCAATAGAATTTTGCGACATAGCCGCCATGATGCACGATCCTGATCGAGATGTTCTTGTACCGGGTGCATTCGAGCTCGGTGTAGTTGGTCGTCGCGCCGATCGTGGCCAGCGAATTGTCCTTGAGGAAGCGAACAATATAAGCGATCGGCAGTCCGGGGTTGTTCCTGGCGTAGCGCGCGGCGTCGAAATATTCCTTCAAGCCCTGAAGCTCTCCGGTCGCGGCGCCGCTGAAGACGCGCGCTGTATCCGCGGCGCCGCCGCCGATGGCGACCGCGGTGAAGGTCGCGTTCTTGACGATATCGTCGTACTTCGCCTTCAAATCCCCGCTCACCGTGACGCCGCCCTGCGTCGCCTGCTTGAATGCGCCCTGCAGGTTCACCGAGGTGTCGACCGCCGAGGTTTCCATCTTGACCAGCAGAATGCGGCCGTAATCGACACTGTCGACATAGGCGGGCGGGGCGCTGTTGGAGACGACGCCGCGAACGTCCGCGAGCTTGACCGACGGGGCGAACACGTCGGACGGGAAAGCCGGGGTGTTGACCTTGACGGTGTAGAACACCTGTTTGTAGTAGCAAAGAACGACAGATCTCTCGGTGGTGCTGCTGGCGTCGAGTTGCGCGGAGGCGGCGCCGCTGGCCCATTCGGCCTTGAACCCGAGGCTCGCGGCGACCTGCTGGCGGGCGTAGGCGGTGGAATAGTTCAGGATGGTGCGCGCCGCGTTGACATAGCCTTTATAGTCCTGGTTTTTGTCACTGAATTTGTTCCATTCCTCGAGTCTTTCATTGAGGAAGGCCTGCACGCCCGAGGGCGTCGGATCGACCTGTGCGGATGCGTTTATCGGTCCGGGAAGATCGAGGGTCAGGGTCAGCTTTGCGCGCGGCAGTCCGATCGGGGTCGGCGCTCCGCTCTGCAAATGCTGGTCGGCGATGAGTAGGGCGCCTGGAAAAGCCACCGCGCCCTGACTGAGGATTGCGACCTCCGACAGGTTCTTGGTCAGCGTGTGCTGGATCGTCTTGCAGACGACGACCTCGTTGTTCCCCGATTGCGCCGTGGTCATCGGAACGGTGGTGGTGTCGCCGTCCGGCGCCACGGCGAGGATGATGCGCGGATCGTAGTTCAGGGTCCTGATGAAAAGATCGATCTCCTGGTTCGCCATGCTTTCACTCCGGGAATTCTCGTTTGCGTCGGCATCACTACATCGCCCGCTCGCGATCTGTCTCCCCAACACAATTGACGATCCGCGCTCCAAACCGGCGCAAGCCCGAAACCGGGCGGCGACGAGAGCAATGCGCGGACGCCGGCGACGGCGTATTCTTGCCCATGAAAGAGAGCGAGCAGGGCGGGCGGGAGCGCATGCAGGATAAAATCGCGGTGCGCCGGCGGGTCTACGCGGCCGAGATCGCGCGCCGCGCCGGAGTGAGCGACCCGAGAATCGAAGCCGCCTTCGCCGCCGTTCCGCGCGAGGATTTCGCCGGGTCCCCTCCGTGGCGCATCGGCTCCGGCGGCTTTTTTGGCCTCGAATCGTCCGACGACCCGGAGCGATTGTACGAGGACGTCCTCGTCGCCATCGACTCGGCGCGCGGCATCAACAACGGCCAGCCGTCGCTGCATGCGCTCTGCATCGAGGCGCTCAATCTGAAGCAGGGCGAAACGGTCGTCCACGTCGGCGCGGGCGCGGGCTATTACACCGCGATCCTCGCCGAGCTGGTTGGACCCGAGGGCCGGGTGATCGCCTATGAGATCGAGCCCGACATCGCCGAACGCGCCGCCGCCAACCTCGCCCGCTACCCTCAGGTCGAGGTCCGCGCTCGTTCCGGCGTCGAGGGCCTGCCCTTGGCCGACGCGATCTACGTCAACGCGGCGGCCTCGCATCCCCTTCGCGCCTGGCTCGACGCGCTGAAGGTCGGCGGAAGGCTCGTCTTTCCCCTACAGGCGGCGGGCTCGAGCGGCGCCATGCTCAAGGTGACGCGGGGAGAGCGCGGCGACGCATGGCCTGCCCGCTTCCTTATGGGCGTGGTGTTCATCGCCTGCGAGGGAGCGCAGGATCCCGAGATGGCCCGCAGGCTCGACGTCGCCTTCCGCCGGGGCGGCTCTGAGCAGGTGCGCTCGCTCACCGTCGGCGGCGCGGCGCGCCGTACGGACTGGCTCCGCGGCGAGGGCTGGGCGCTGTCGAGCGAGCCGGCGGGGTAGCGCCGGCCGCGGTCGCCGACCGCGCCTGAGCGCGCGGCGTCCGGCAAAGACCGAGCCTCAGGCGCTCGCCGCGGGCCCGAGAAAGTGGTCGAGCGTCTCGAAGAACTTGGCGACCGATATCGGTTTCGACAGGTAGGCCTCGCAGCCGCCCTGGCGGATCTTCTCCTCATCGCCCTTCATCGCGAAGGCCGTGACCGCGACCACGGGTATGGTCTTGAGTTCCTCGTCATCCTTCAGCCATTGGGCCACTTCGAGGCCGGACACCTCGGGCAATTGAATATCCATGAGAATGAGATCGGGCCGATGCCTGCGCGCCAGATCGACCGCTTCGATGCCGCTGCGCGTCTGCACGATGCGGTGCCCGCGGGTCTCGACGAGATCGTTGAACAGCTTCATGTTGAGTTCGTTATCCTCAACGATGAGCACGGTCTTGGGCGTCGGGCGTTCCATAGGGGGTGAACTCCGCCGGCTCGCCGGGTAAGCTGCCGGGAGACATTGATGATAGGGCGAATCGGACTATGCGCGATTCCCTGAGGAGCAAGCAATCCGCAAACCAGGACTCCGCGCGGTCCCTGGCGGTGAGCGCATTGGCGTTCATCGCCGCCGACTCCGACCGGCTCGCGCGCTTCCTCAATCTGACCGGCCTTGGTCCCCACAACCTTAGAACCGCGGCCGCCGATCCGGCGTTCTTAAGCTCGGTGCTCGACTATCTCGCCGCCGACGAAGCGCTGCTCGTCGCCTTCGCAGGCGACGCCGGCCTCAAGCCCGAGGCGGTCGCGCGGGCCCATGACCTGCTGCGCGGGCCTCCCGCGGGCGAGCCCTGAGGCTTCTATTTGCAAGCCGACGTCGGCAGAATCTCGAGCTTGCGCAAGCGCGCGAGCAGCGCGAATGCGCCATAGTCGAGCTTGAGGGTGCCCGACACCCCATTCTCATAAAGATCGAACGAAAGCGTGTAGTCGGGCGGGGCGTCGGTCTTGGCCTCGTCGAAATAGGAGATCACCACCGGCCAGCGGCGGATTCCGCTGAGCGCCGCGGCGGTCGTGGTGTCTTCGTCGGGCTTCGTCGCTTCCTTGCCGATCACCGACAGGGTCGCGAAGATTTTCGCGCCCGTATCGGAGCCGTCGTAGACACGCGCCTGCATGACCCCGCCGCCATGCTTGGCGGCCTCGATCAGGCGTTCGATATGCTGGGTGGGGAACAGGACCTCATGGCCGAAGTCCAGCGTCTGCGGTGTCGGCTTGGTCAGCACCACGCGCAAGTCGTCATCGGCGCCGCGGGTGGCGGTTCCCGCGACCGGAGGCGTGTCCTGCGGCCCCCGAGAATCGATTTCGAAGCGCATCGACTTTCCGTTGGCGTCCTCGAACGACATCGCGTTCACCTGCATGGACACCGGTTCGCCCTCGCTGCGCTCCATTTCCGTCATCTGGCGAAAATTCGAGGTGTAACCGTCGCAGGACGAGCCGCGAAATTCGTAGGCGATGAGGCCGGTGGCCGAGATCGGCGTGGGGGCGGAGGTCGGCGTCGGCGACGAGGAATCAGCGAGCGAGATGTCATAGGCCGCGCGGTGCGCGGCGAGCGGCATGACCGGCGCGGTTTCGGCAAGCGCCGCGGAAGAAGCGGTGAGGGCCGCGGCGACGCAGACAGCGAATTTCGAGACCATGGTCTCTCCGGAAGGACAAGCAATCGCCAGAGCGCCCCATTTTCCGGCGCTTTCATGGCGCCGTCAATGCACGGCGGCCGCGCGCCGCGCGGTTTGACGCTCAGCCTTCTTCCGGCGCGACCGGCGCCCACGCCTCAGCGAGCGGGGATGCGTCTTCGAGCGGGTCTTCGTCCGCCCTTAAGCCTGGCGCGTCATCCGGCTGGGGAAGGTCATAGCCGGCCGGCAATTTCCCGTCGAACAATCCAGCGCCCTTGAGCTCGTCGAGGCCCGGCAGGTCGGCGATCGCATCGAGGCCGAATTCGACCAGGAACCCGGGCGTCGTACCGTAGGTGATGGGCCGGCCGGGCGCCTTCCGGCGTCCCCGCATGCGCGCCCAGCCCGCCTCCATCAAGACATCGAGCGCGCCTTTCGACACCGCGACCCCGCGGATAGCTTCAATCTCGGCGCGGGTGACCGGCTGGTGGTAGGCGACGATGGCCAGCGTTTCGAGCGCCGCGCGCGAGAGTTTGCGCTTCTCGTCGCGCTCGGTCGCCAGCGCCCAGGCCAGATCGTCGGCGGTGCGAAACATCCATCGCTTGGCGACCCGCGCCAGCATGACGCCGCGTCCGTCGTAGAGGCGCCGGAGTTCATCCATCACCGCCCCGACGTCCGCCCCGTCCGAGAGGCGCCGCGCGATCGCCGATTCCTCGATGGGCTCGGCGGAGGCGAAGACCAGGGCTTCAGCGATCCGCACATCTTGCGGCGACACGCCGGGCGCCGCGGCGGGAAACAATTGCGCGACATTGTCCGCGCCGGTCATGCGGCTCATGGGAAGCGCCTTCCTTGAATTTCGGTTTGGGCCGACAAGACGGCAGCCCCTCGAATGAGGGGGCCGCGCAGGCTCGTCCGTCGCGCGCGCTCGCGGCCGCGGCCGGGACTGCGGCAGCCATGGGCCAAAGTCCCTCGGGCGAAAGTCACGCCGCGCGCTCTTCGGCGGGATCGGGACCCGCCGGGCGGATGAAGAGCGGCGCGAAAGCCCTCTCCTGGCGGATTTCAATCTTGCCCTCGCGAGCAAGTTCGAGCGACGCCGCGAAGGCGGACGCGCGGGCGGTCCGGCGCATTTCAGTGTCGGCGCAGGCTTCCGCGAGAAAGTCTTCAAAGGCCGTCCAGTGGGACTGGCCGCCGACCAGCCGGGCCAGAGCCTGACGCGCGTCGGCGAGCGACCAGACCTCGCGCGCCTTGAACCGCACCCGGGAGAGCGCATGGCGCTGGCTTTGCCGCGCATAGGCGGCGAGCAGGTCGTAGAGGTTGGCGCGATAGGCGATGCGCCCGGGCGCCTCGGCGGCTTCCGGTTCTCCCCTGGCGAAGAAATCGCGCCCGAGGCGCGGCCGGCTCATCAGATATTCACCCGCCTTGCGGATCGCGGCAAGCGCGCGCAGCCGCTGCGTGAGACCCTCGGCGAGTGCGGGCGCGTCCACATCCGCCGCTTGCGGGGGGCTCGGAAGAAGCAGACGGGATTTGAGGAAGGCGAGCCACGCCGCCATGACCAGATAGTCGGCGGCGAGTTCGAGGCGCAATTTGCGCGCCGCCTCGACGAAGAGGAGATATTGCTCGGCCAGCGCCAGGATCGAGATGCGCGCCAAGTCGACCCGCTGGCGCCGGGCGAGCTCCAGCAACAGGTCGAGGGGCCCCTCGAAACCGTCGAGGTCGACGGTGAAAGCAGGCTCGCCCGTCGCCTGGGCGAGGTCGAAATCGACCCCAAACGCGTCCGCTTCCAACGAATCACCTCCTCAAGACCGCATGGTGGGGCGCCGGCCTTGGCCAGGCAAGGGGCCGCCGGCCGAGCAGCTCCTGGATCGAGGCGCTGGCAGGCTCGCGACGCCCTCGGTTTCGCGCTTGATCCACGAAAAAGCCGCTTTCGCGGGCCGCGCTCCGGCGTCAACGGGCCGCTCGCGGCGAATCAGCGAAAGTTATGGTTTCCAAGGCAAGCATGCCTTCACAAGTATAACCAAGAAACAAGCCCGATGCTAACTTACGCAGCGTAAGGATTAACTGATTTCGTTTAGGTAAACACGACAAGCTTGAATTGAATCCTCAGATTATTCTTGTATGGCCGGCGCGAAAAGCTATCATCGGATTGTCCTTCAGCACGAAGCTGATCAGACGCCCGGCGCCCCGGTCCCGCCGCATCTCCGGGGGCCGCCGGGCTGGCCGGCCCGAGCGCGATCTGGAGCGCCTCCAAGCTGTCGCGTTCGGCCGGCCTCCTTCTTTCAGCCAGGCAACCGCGAGGCATCCCTCGGACCCTGGAGCGCGCGGCGATTCGATCGAATCGCCGCGCGCTCCAGATTCCTTGATTTCGCGCGCTTTTCCACGAAAAACCGGTGCCACTTTTTCGCAGCGCGCTCCAGCGGCTCGAGCGCCGCGAAGCGGCCTCGACGGATAGCCCGGAGCGCAAGAGCGGCGTCGCCCCTGGTGGAACCTGCCTAGAGCCCCCGGATGTGATCCTGACCGCGATCCCGGGGGACGCTTCGCCTCACTCTTCAGCAAGAGGTCGCCGATGCGCCCATCATCCGGCCCCCAAGCCCGCCGCGCACGTCAGTATCGGCGCAGCAGAGAGACCATCTTGCCCTGAACGCGGACCCGGTCGGGCCCGAAGATTCGGGTTTCATAGGCCGGATTGGCCGCTTCCAGCGCAATCGAGGCGCCGCGCTTGCGCAATCGCTTGAGGGTTGCTTCCTCCTCGTCGATCAGCGCGACGACGATGTCGCCGGTCTCAGCCGTATCCTGCTTACGGATGATGACCGTGTCGTTCTCCAAAATTCCGGCCTCGATCATCGAATCGCCGCGCACTTCGAGGGCGAAGTGCTCGCCGCTGCTCAAGAATTCGGGCGGCATCGCGAAGGTCTCGATCCGCGTCTGGATGGCCGAGATCGGCGTGCCGGCGGCGATGCGGCCCATCAGCGGCACCATGACCGCGGGGCGTTCGTCGGGATCGCGCGCCGGCGCGGCGGGCCTCACGCGGCCGAGATTGCCGGTGATGACGCTCGGCGAGAACCTCGGCGCCCTCGGAGTTGCGACGGTCGCCGATTCGGGCAGCCGCAAGACTTCGATCGCCCGGGCGCGGTTGGCGAGCCGCCGGATGAAGCCGCGTTCCTCGAGCGCCATGATGAGACGATGGATTCCGGATTTCGAGCGAAGATCCAGCGCGTCCTTCATTTCGTCGAACGAGGGCGGCACGCCCGAGTCCTGCAGGCGCTCGTGGATGAAGCGCAGGAGCTCGCTCTGCTTTTTTGTCAGCATCATCTCTCTCCAGACGGCCCGCCGGCATTCGCCCGGAACCCGGCATGAACCGCGTCGGCCCGGCGAATCGCGACGTTGGCTAAAACAAATCGCGAACAAACCCTAATCGTTCACGGCCTGTTCGGCAAGGGTTAAAGTGAAGCGGGCGAAAAAACCTTGGAGCCGGCTGCGGTTGGCCTGGCTCAAGCTCGGATGTTTGGCGATCTTCTTGGTAGTTGGAGAGCCCCTGAGGGCCGCTTTGAGGCCGCTCCGCGAGGTGGTCCTTTGCGAAGACAGAGAAAAAAGTCACGCAAAGGAGGCGTTAAGCCCCTGAAATCATTGCCTCGCATGCCTTTGTGCGCGGGCGAAAGCCAGGCGCGTTGAAAGATCCTCGTTTAATCCGGGCTGCACGAGGGGCAGAGATAATAGGCCTTCCTCAGGACGCCCTTCATCGCGACGCGGATCTCCTCCAGCGAAGCGCCGCCGAACGCGCCTTGCTCCCATGCGCTGATGGCCATGGCGTAGGCGGCGGGCGCGGCATGTTTATTCTCGGCGGAAAGAAGGAAATGACGGCAACATTCGCAGGGGATGACCGCCCGCGTGGTCCGCGCGAATTGTTCCAATGTTTCATGGACATAGATGCTCATCGCCGCCTCCCCGCCGGTCACGCATCGTTAACCATGCGTCTTGATTCGTGACCGAAACATGGCGTCGCTCAGCGCCACGGGCGGCGCTTGAGCGGGCAGGGAGCGGCGCGAGACGATTCGTTACGGCCGTGCCGTTTGCGCCGCTTCTCGCCGAAGGCCGGCCTGGCCCTCAGCTCAAGGGAAGCGGCGGCTGATATTCGCTCGCCCGGAACGGTCCCTCAGGCCCGGATTCGAGCCTTGCGACCTGGCCTAAGAGATCGCCGCGCTGCTTGTTTCCCCAGCGCCCGTGGTACCTCAGCCACCCGGGATCCTTGAAGCTCGGGG
>DATGHB010000025.1:0-2647 GCA_035308265.1 Roseiarcus sp. | reverse complement strand
TGGGGCCGAGCGATGAACTTGTCGCAAGGAATCTCGACATCGATCTCCAGCGTCGAGACCGAATCCGAGCGCTCCATCTTCACCGACAGTTTCTCCGGATCGAACTCGATGTGGCGCGCGATGGTGGCGAGCAATTCGTCGCGCAAGATGGCGACAAGATCGCGAGGCCCAAGCGCGGTGCGCTCATGGGCAAGCAGGATCTGAAGCCGCTCGCGCGCGACTGGCGCGCTGCCGCGTGCTTTAAGGAATCCGAACAGGTTCATGCTGCCCTCCGGCCGAACAGGCGGGTGAAGAAGGTCTTCTTCTCGTCCGGGATCGTCACCGGCGCCGCCGACTCGCCGCCAAGGCGCCGCGCCGCCTCGAGATAGGCGAGCCCAGCGCGGGTGGCCGAGGCATTGATGGTCACCGGCGCTCCGGTATTGGAGGCGCGCAGGATCTCCTTGCTCTCGGGGATGACGCCGAGGAGCGGGATCGACAGAATCTCGAGCACGTCCTCGATCGAGAGCATCTCGCCCGAACTCGAGCGGACGGGATCGAACCGGGTGAGCAGGAGCTGCTTTTCCATGGTCTCCCCGCGCTCGGCGCGCAGGGTCTTCGAATCGAGGAGCCCGATGATGCGGTCGGAGTCCCTGACCGAGGAGACTTCCGGATTGGCGACCACGATCGCCTGGTCGGCGTGGCGCATCGCCAGAAGCGCGCCTCGCTCGATGCCCGCCGGGCTGTCGCACAGCACGAAGTCGAAGCTCGAGCGCAATTCGCCGATCACCCGCTCGACGCCCTCGTAAGTGAGCGCGTCCTTGTCGCGCGTCTGCGAGGCGGCGAGCAGATGCAGCGTATCGATCCGCTTGTCGCGGATCAGCGCCTGGGCGAGCTTGGCGTCACCCTGCGCCACATTGATAAAGTCGAAGACGACCCGCCGCTCCGCGCCCATCACCAGGTCGAGATTGCGCAGGCCGACGTCGAAATCGACCACGCAGACCCGCTTGCCGCTTTGGGCGAGCGCCGCGCCCAGAGAGGCGGTCGAAGTGGTCTTGCCCACCCCGCCTTTTCCCGATGTAACGACGATCACCTTGCTCATGCGTTTATCCCCAAAAAGCGCCTCAACTCAGGATTCGGAGTTTGAGTTCGTCGCCGTCCAGCCGGGCCTCGAGGCTGCGGCCCTCCATCTCGGAGCTCGTGCTTTCCGCCGTCACATAGGCGCCGCCGATGCACAGCAGCTCGGCTCTGGCTTCGGTCGCGAAGATGCGCGCCGACTGCGAGCCCGAGATTCCGGCGATCACGCGCCCCTGCAGCGCGCCATAGACATGAACGGAGCCGCCGGCGACGATTTCGGCGCCCGAGGCGACCCTGCCGATCACGGTCACGTCTCCGTCGGGATGCACGATCGACTGGCCCGAGCGCACGTTGCCGTCCACGATCAGGGAATTCGCGCCCGCGGTCGTGCGGCTGGCGGCTGGCGGCTCCTCCTCGCGTGCGGCCGGGGCCTCTTCCTCCGGCAAGGCAGGCGCGTCCTCCCGCAGGGTCTGGGCGTCGATCGTCCGTCCCCCGGAAAGGACCGGAGGCAGATGCGGCCCGACCAGCGCGCGGCCCACGTTCTCCGCGCCCATGACCCTGATGTGGCGGCGCGCAAGATCGCTGAGAAGCTCGCGGTATTCCTTGAGGCTGATGTCGAGCGCCGCCATGTCGAGAATGACCGGCCTTGCGATGAAGAAGGTCGGCGAGCGGGCGAGCCAGGCGTCGAGCGCCACGAACCAGTCGGCGAGCGGCGGGACCGGCTCAAGCACGTAGGCCAACAAAGACTGGGCCCGGAACTTCAGCGTTTGAGCGGGGCCTACATGCGCGTTCATCGCACCCGTCCGTTGGCGTTTCGTTAACCACTAATGCGAAGGAATCGTTTACGAACTGTTAAAGAGCGGACGCCCGCGGCGGACGGCGGCCGAAATAAAAATCGTCCGCCTTCCGCGCCCGGGCGAGCGGTTCGAGGAAGGCAAGCCATTGTCTCTGCGAAAGGCAGCGACACCCTGTAAACGCAGCGCGTCATGCTCTTGCGGCTCGATCGCAGCGCATTGAAGCGCCGAATCACGTGGATGGCCGGGACAAGCCCGGCCATAACGGTTCTGCGCCGTTAGGAACCTCGGTGACCAACAGCGACCGCTATCGGGGCGCTGTCAGTGCCCGGAGAAGGAGACGAGGCTGCGGACCGGGACGCCGAGGGCCTCGAGCTTCGCCGCGCCGCCAAGGTCGGGCAGGTCGATGACGAAACAGGCCGCGATCACCTCCGCGCCCATCTGATGCAGGAGCTTGACCGCGCCTTCCGCCGTTCCTCCGGTCGCGATCAGGTCGTCGACCAGAATCACCCGCTCACCGCTCGCGACCGCGTCCTTGTGCATCTCCATGTGGTCGAGCCCGTATTCGAGCGAATAGGGAATGGAGACGGTGGCGTGCGGCAGCTTGCCCTTCTTGCGGATCGGCACGAAGCCGGCCGATAATTGATGGGCGACGGCGCCGCCGAGTATGAACCCGCGCGCCTCGACCCCCGCCACCTTATCGATTTTCGTTCCCGCCCAGGGCTGGACGAGCTCGTCGACCGCGCGGCGAAACGCTTTCGCGTCGCCGAGCAGCGTCGTGATGTCGCGAAACAGGATGC
>DATGHB010000024.1:0-2582 GCA_035308265.1 Roseiarcus sp. | reverse complement strand
GAGAAGGGCGTCTCGATCCCGCGCGTCGAGGTCGATCTCGGCAAGCTCGAGCATAAAGCTCCGGAATTCACCGCCCTCAACCCCTTCCAGACCATTCCGGTTCTCGAACTCGACGACGGGACGAGGATCGCCGAATCGGTGGCGATCTGCCGCTACATCGAGGCGCTCTGGCCGGAGCCGAACCTGTTCGGCCTCACCCCGCTCGAGCGGGCGACGATCGAGATGTGGCAGCGCCAGCTCGAATTGCGCCTCTTTCTGCCGATCGCACAGGTCCTTCGCCATACCCATCCGCGCATGGCGGAAATGGAGATTCCGCAGGTTGCCGACTGGGCGACGGCCAACCGCCCGAAAGCCCTTCACGCGATGGCGCTTGTCGACGAGGCGCTGAGCGCCCGGCCGTTCATCGCCGGCGAGCGCTTCACGGTCGCTGACATCACCGGCCTGGTCGCGCTCGATTTCGCCAAGCCGGCGCGGATCGCAATCCCGCCCGAGCTTGTCCATCTCAATCGCTGGCATGCGGCGCTCAGGGCGCGGCCCAGCGCAGGGGCGTGAAGCGCCGGTCTTGGAAGGCCGGCGCCTCGACCTCGCTCAGCGGCAGACGCGCACGCCGTTGCGCCACCAGCAATGGCGGGCGTAGGGGTGAGCGTATGGATGAGCAGGGTGGGCATATGGATGAGCATATGCGCCGCCGTTGACCCGGCATCCGCCATTCGGTCCGCGATGAAAGCCGGCGCCGCAACCGCCCGCAGTGAGCGTGATCATGGATGGCCCCTGGTCCGCGGGAGCAAACGGCATCGCCTGAGAGGGCGCCGCGGCCACGAGGCCCGCGAGCGCAAAGAGCGACGCAAGCAGTGTTCTTCGCATGGGTTCGCCTTTCGGTTTTGGTGCGCCGCGTCCTTAACCATCCCTCTTTGAACGCTGGCTGAATGATTTATGGCCAGGCCGCCTCATTGGTTCATGGCTGGTTAACGCCACAGCTTCAGCGCTTGGCGCGCGGCTTGCGGTTCGGCCACTTGACGATCCGGTCCGGCCAATGTTCGGGCGCAAGATCGGTCTCGCTCGCCTTGACCCGGCCGCTGACCGAGACGCCTGCCTCGCGCACGCTCGAGGGCGAACCCGACACGAGGGGATGCCAGTCGAACAGGTCCTTGCCTTCGGCGATGAGCCGGTAGGCGCAGGTGACCGGAAGCCAGGGGAGCTCGCGGACCGCGGCCGGCGTCAGCCTCACGCAGTCCGGAACCCGGGCGTGGCGGCGCTTGTAGTCAAGGCAGCGGCAGGTCTTGCCGTCGAGCAGCTTGCAGCCGATGTCGGTGAAGTGGATTTCGCTGGTGTCCTCGTCCTCGAGCTTGACGAGGCAACAGCGGCCGCATCCGTCGCACAGGCTTTCCCATTCGGCGTGGCTCATCTCATCGAGCGTCTTCGTCCGCCAGAACGGCTGATCTTGCTGGGTCTTGGCCGTCATCGGCCGCTTTCCAAAGCCTTCGGTTGAGGAGCGCGCTCCGTCCGGCGGCGCGCCCGGTCGACCTTAAGCCAGGCGAGGCCGACAAGCCAGTCTCGGAACGATATGGCGGTTGGACTTTCGCAGAGCCGCGCGCAAGAGTGCAAGCGACGACGGGAAGAAGATCGCCAGTCAGGACGCTGAAACCCGTGACCACGCTCGTCATCTCTCATTCCGCCTGCCTCACGCACGACATGGGCGAGGGCCATCCCGAACGGCCGGACCGTTTGCGGGCGATCGAACGCGCCCTGGAAGCCGAGGCGTTTCAAATGCTCGCGCGCGACACGGCGCCCCGCGCCGATCTCGACGCGATCGCCCGGGTTCACCCTCAGGCCTATATCGAGGCGATCCACGCCGCCGAGCCGGAACACGGACACAAGCGGCTCGATGCCGACACCTCGATGTCGCCGGGCACTGTCGAAGCCGCCCTGCGCGCCGCGGGCGGCGCGGTCTTTGCGGTCGACGAGGTGATGAGCGGCAAGGTTCGCAACGCCTTCGTCGCCGCGCGTCCCCCCGGCCATCACGCCGAGATCGCGACCCCGATGGGGTTCTGCTTCTTCAACAACGCCGCCATCGCCGCGCGCCACGCAAAGGCGGCCCATGGCGCCGAGCGGGTCGCGATCGTCGATTTCGACGTCCATCACGGCAACGGCACCCAAGGCATCTTCTGGGACGATCCGACCATCATGTACGCTTCGACCCATCAGATGCCGCATTATCCCGGCACCGGAGCCGTCGGCGAGCGCGGCGAGCACGATCAGATCGTCAACGCGCCTTTGCGGGCTGGCGACGGGGGCGAAGCCTTCCGCGAGGCGATGGAGGCGAAAATCCTGCCACGCGTCGAGGCGTTCTCGCCCGACCTCGTCATCGTCTCTGCCGGCTTCGACGCCCACCGCCGCGATCCCCTCGGCGACATCAACCTGGTGGAGGCCGATTTCGCCTGGGCGACCCGGAAGCTCATGGAGATCGCGCGCAAAAAAGCTCACGAGCGCGTCGTGTCGCTGCTCGAGGGCGGCTACGATCTCGATGGTCTCGCGCGCTCGGTCGCCGCGCACGTGACGGCGCTGATGGAGGGGTGAGGCTC
>DATGHB010000023.1:0-4683 GCA_035308265.1 Roseiarcus sp. | reverse complement strand
GTCGTTCTGGCGCTAGTACGGCGGAGTTGCCGCCGTCCCAAACTTGGTCATCATGTCGCGAAAGGTACACTTTCATATTGATAGGGCAGTATCCTTCGAGGCGCCGCCCCCGGATTTGATCCGGGGGCGGCGCGGGTCCTCCCAGGCGACGAGCCGTCCGAAGGTCGCGCCGGACGGCGACTTGCTCTACGATGAGCGTCGCACCAAGACCGGACCGCTTCGCCCCCATGGCCTCGCCCTTCACCGCGCGCGTTCATGCCTCGGTCGCCGCCATCAATGCGGCCGCCTGGGACGCCTGCGCCAACCCGCCCGGCCGCTCGTTCGAGGAGGCCGAGGGGGAGCGGTTCAACCCGTTCCTCGCCCATGCTTTCCTGAACGCGCTCGAGGCTTCGGGTTCGGTCGGCGGGCGTTCCGGCTGGGGGCCCGCGCATGTGACGGTCGAGGAGGCGGGCGGACGGATCGTCGCCGTCGCGCCGTGCTACCTCAAGACCCACAGCCAGGGCGAGTACGTGTTCGACCACGCCTGGGCCGACGCCTACGAGCGCGCCGGCGGCCGCTATTATCCCAAGCTCCAGGTCGCGGTCCCGTTCACGCCGGTGACCGGACGCCGGCTCCTCGTGGCCGGCGATGCGCCCGAAGGCGCGCGCCAGGCGCTGATCGGAGCCTTGCGGCAATTGCGCAAAGAGACCAAGACCTCGTCGGTTCACTTCACTTTTCCCACGGCCGAGGACGCCGACCGGCTGGCGGGCGCCGGATTTCTCATCCGCACCGGCGAGCAGTTCCATTTCTCCTGCAACGGCTATTCCACGTTCGACGATTTTCTCGCTGCGCTCGCTTCCCGCAAGCGCAAGGCGATCAGGCGCGAGCGGCGCGAGGCGCTCGACGGGGGGGTTGAGATTGAATGGCTGACCGGCCCGTCGATCCGTTCGGCGCACTGGGACGCCTTCTTCAAATTCTACATGGAGACCGGCTCGCGCAAATGGGGCCGCCCCTACCTCACCCGCGCCTTCTTCGATTTGATCGGGGCGACATTCGCCGACCGCGCGCTCCTCATCATGGCGCGCCGGGCGGGACGCTATATCGCCGGCGCGATCAATTTTCTCGGCGACGACGCGCTCTACGGCCGCAACTGGGGGGCGATCGAGCACCACCCGTTCCTTCATTTCGAGGTCTGCTATTATCAGGCGATCGACTTCGCGCTCTCCCGCGGCTTGCGGCGGATCGAGGCGGGCGCGCAAGGCGAGCACAAGCTCGCGCGCGGCTATCGGCCCACCCTCACGTATTCGGCGCACGAGTTCGCCGACCCGCGGCTTCAGCGGGCCGTCGCCGACTATCTGGGGCATGAGCGGGTCGCGGTCGAGCGCACGATCGCCCATTATGAGGAATACGCGCCCTTCCGCCGCGGCGACGGCGGCGCAGAGGGGGCCGGACACATGGGAGAAGCCTTTGACGCCGACCTATGATCCCGACAACATCTTCGCCAAGATCCTTCGCGGCGAAGCGCCCTGCGTCCGGATCTACGAGGACGATGTGTCGCTCGCGTTCATGGATGTGATGCCGCGCGCCGACGGGCATACGCTGGTCATTCCGAAGGCGCCCGCGCGCACGCTCTTCGACCTCGATCCGAAGGTTCTGGCGCGTTTCATGCTGCCGGTGCAGAAGGTGGGCCGCGCGGTCATGACGGGCATGAAGGCCGAGGGGCTCAAACTCGAGCAGTACAACGAGCCGGCCAGCGGGCAGCAGGTCTTCCATCTGCATTTCCACCTTCTGCCGTGCTGGACCGGCGTCGCGATCAGGCCCCCCAACGGCCCGTTCCAGAGCGCCGAGAAGCTCAAGCCGTTCGCCGACAGGATCATCGCCGCGCTCTCCAGCGCCTGAGCGCGCGCCGCCCGTTCCTCGCGCCCCGTCAAGCCCCGGACGCCGATGCCCTTCGCCCACATCCATTATTTCCCCCTCGGCTTCGGTGTCGCGGGCCTGTTTTTCGCGATCCTGGTCGGCCTGCTGCTGTTCAGCCTGTTGGGCCGGGTCTATTCCGCGCTTGGCCTCGATTTTCGGGTCGCGACCCTGGTCCTGTTCGGCTCGCTCATCGGCTCCTACGTCAATCTGCCCCTCTGGCGGCTCCCGGGTGAGCGCGTCGTGTCGCGGCAGGTGGTGGAGCTCTTCGGAGTTCCATTTCTGGCGCCGGTCGCGGTCGACTGGCCGGGCACGGTCGTGGCGATCAACGTGGGCGGCGCGGTTATTCCGATCATGCTGTCGTTTTACCTCCTCGTCCGCTACGACCTCTGGGGCCTCGGCGCGGTCGCGACCGCGATCGTGGCCTTTGTGGTCCACCGGATGGCGACGCCGATTCCCGGCGTCGGCATATCGGTGCCGACGATCGCCCCGCCGCTCCTGGCGGCGTTGACGGCGCTCATTCTGTCCAGGCGATTCGCGGCCCCGCTCGCCTATGTCGGCGGCGGGCTTGGCGTTCTGATCGGCGCGGACCTGACCAACCTCGGCGCGCTGCGCGCCCTTGGCGCCCCGGTGGCCTCGATCGGCGGGGCGGGAACCTTCGACGGCATCTTTCTGACCGGCGTGATTGCTGTGCTGCTTGCCAGTCTGGCCGCGGATCGGCGCTGAGCGGGACGGCGAGCCCTAAATCTGTGGCGATTTTGCCACAATGCGGCGCAAACGCTTGTCAACGCTGATTGCCGGGTAGACTCGGGGAGAGCCGAATCTTATAGTTTGTGCTGACGGCGGGGCGCACGCGTGTTGCGTATGGCGTCGCGAGACATCCACGGAGACAGAAGAATGATGGATCGTTGGCTTAAGAGCGTCGCAATCGTGGCGCTGACGACCCTGGGGGCGGCGGCGGCTCAGGCGGCTGACCTTCCGACCAGGAAAGAGGCCCCGGCGCCGGTATTCGTGCCGCCGCCCTTCACCTGGACCGGGTTCTATATCGGTCTGAACGCCGGCGGCATCTGGCCCAGCGGCAGCCGTTCGGCGACCCTATTCGCTCCTGCGGTCTTTCCTTTCGCGGTTTCGTCCTACTTCCCGGGCGGACTCGGATCGCAAAGCGCCGGATTTATTGGCGGCGGCCAGGCCGGTTACAATTGGCAGACTGGAGCCTTTGTGCTCGGCATCGAAACCGACTTCGACGGGACGACCGTGAGCAAGTCGTTTGATCACACCGGACTTCCGTTTGCCGGCGTTGGAGTTCCCGGAGCTCTGTTGGGTGATAGCTTGACCCTGCACGGCAAGACGAGCTTGAGCTGGTTAGGCACCACGCGAGGCCGCGTTGGCTTCGTCGCGACGCCGGACAATCGGTTGATGATCTACGCTACGGGCGGTCTCGCTTACGGCGGCGGCAGCACGAACTTCAGTATGTTTGACTCCACGACTGGCTCTTTTTGGAGTGGCAACCCGAGCTCCACGCGCGTCGGCTGGACGATCGGTGGCGGCCTTGAGTACGCTGTCACCAACAACATCACGATTAAGGGCGAATATCTGTATGCCGATCTTGGCAGCAGCAACTTCACCACGGTCGGAAACGCCGCCGCAGCGACATTTTTCCCGGGTGTCTACGCGAGCGGGCACCTGAGCTACAACGCGTCGATCTTCCGCGCGGGCGTGAACTACAAGTTCTGAGCGCGTCGCTCCGAACCTGACCTTAAGGCCGGAGGAAGGCGACTTCCTCCGGCCTTTTTTGCGCCTGAGCGCCGCTCGCGAAACAGCGGCTGCCGGCTTTTCGCGATCACGACGCCCGCGCGCCTGGCGCGAGCGGCTCTCGGATCGCGCTCCAGGGCGGCGCAAGCGCGCCGAAATTCCCGCCTTACCCTTGATGAGACCAACCTTGACCTTCTGGTCGGCCGTCAACACATCGTCTCCATGGCGAGCCAGCGGCGACAACCTTGCGTGGGCATTTGTTGCAGCGTATGGATTCCGCTTTGGAATTCGTCATCGGACTCGCCGGTTTGGCTGAGCCCGTCATCGGCGGTTTTGGCGGATCCGTCGAGCGCCGCCGAGAAGGTAAGCGAATGAAGATCGTTCTTGCCCAGCCTTGCATCGCCGCTTCGCCGACATCGTGGGTCCCGATGTCCGCGACATCTGCTACGCGACGCAGAACCGGCAGTCCGCCGTGCGCGAATTGTGCGGGGTCGCCGACGTCATGATCGTGGTCGGCGCCCGCAACAGCTCGAATTCCAGCCGCTTACGCGAAATCGGCGACGAGGCCGGGATTTCGAGCTACCTTGTCGCCGACAGCGGCGAAATTGACCCGGAAAGGGTGCGCAACGCTGTTGTTGTCGGAGTGACGGCCGGCGCATCCGCGCCTGAGATCGTTGTCGAGGACGTGGTTCGGACTTTGTCGGCGATTGCGCCGTCAGGAATTTCCACCCTCGACGGTCTGGCGGAAACGGTGAGCTTTCGCCTGCCCGTGGAGCTCGTCAATTGAGTCGGTCGGACCTCTTCATCACCTTGGCTCGGTAAGGATCGAACGTTGGGCATACCCTTAAGACAGATCGCGAGAGTCGGCGCCTACGTCGTCCGGCAGCAATTGGCCGGGCGCAAGCGCTACCCGCTTGTCCTGATGCTGGAGCCGTTGTTCCGGTGCAACCTCGCTTGCGCGGGCTGCGGCAAGATCGACTATCCCGACGCCATTCTCAACAGGCGGATTTCGGTCGACGACGCGCTGGCTTCGGTCGA
>DATGHB010000022.1:0-6170 GCA_035308265.1 Roseiarcus sp. | reverse complement strand
CCCCTGGTGATGACGCTTTATTTCTCGACCCTCCACTACAGCCTGCTTGACCCGGACAACGTCAGCTTCGTCGGGCTTGCGAACTACACCTCCTTCATTTCCGACCCCAATTTCATCGCCGCGCTCATCAACACCCTGGTTCTCGTCGTTTCTGTGCTCATCATCAGCGTCTGCGGCGGCATTCTGGTCGCGCTTCTGATGGACCAGCCGGTGTTCGGTCAGAATGTTCTCAGACTCATGGTGATCGCGCCGTTCTTCGTCATGCCGACGGTCAGCGCGCTGGTGTGGAAGAATCTGCTGATGAACCCCGATTCGGGCTTCTTCGCCTGGATCGCCCACGCCCTGCACCTCCAGCCGGTCGTCTGGTTCACCAACTGGCCGATGCTGTCGATCGTCATCATCGTGTCGTGGGAATGGCTGCCGTTCGCGAGCCTCATCCTGCTCACCGCGCTGCAATCGCTCGACGAAGAGCAGAAGGAGGCGGCGGCCCTGGACGGCGCCGGCGCGATTTCGTACTTCGGCTATATCGTGCTGCCCCATATCGCCCGCGCGATCACGGTCGTCATCCTGATCGAGACGATTTTCCTCTTGAGCGTGTTCGCGGAGATTTACGTCACCACATCCGGCGGTCCCGGAGTGGCGACCACCAACATCCCCTTCCTGGTCTACAAGCAGGCGCTGCTCGACTTCGACGTCGGCGGCGCCTCCGCGGGCGGCATCATCGCGGTCATTCTCGCCAACATCGTCGCCATCTTCCTGATGCGCATGATCGGCAGGAATCTGGAGGGCTGAACGATGGCCATGAAGAAATCCACACGCGAGCGGGTCGGGATCACGATCCTCGCCTGGGTCGTCGCCTTCCTGATCTTCTTCCCGATCCTGTGGACATTCCTGACCAGCTTCAAGAGCGAACTCGACGCGATCGCGATGCCGCCGAAATTCCTGTTCTTCCACTGGACGCTCGAGAATTATCTCGAGGTGCAGTCGCGGTCGAACTATCTGCGCTTCGCGTCGAACTCCATCATCCTGTCGATCGGCGCCAACATCGTCGGGCTGATGATCGCGGTTCCCGCCGCGTGGTCGATGGCCTTTGCGCCCGGCAGGTGGACCAAGGACCTCCTGATGTGGATGCTGTCCACCAAGATGATGCCGGCGGTCGGCGTGCTGGTGCCGATCTATCTGATCGCTCGCACCCTGCACCTGCTGGACAGCCTCATCGGCATCGGCCTGGTGCTGCTGCTCATCAACCTGCCGCTCCTCGTCTGGATGCTCTACACCTACTTCAAGGAGATCCCGGTCGACATCCTCGAGGCCGCGCGCATGGACGGCGCCTCGCTCCTCAACGAGATCGTCTATGTGCTGACTCCGATGGCGGTGCCGGGGATCGCCTCGACCATGCTCCTGGCGGTCATCCTGTCGTGGAACGAAGCCTTCTGGACCCTCAACCTGACCACCTCGGCGGCGGCGCCGCTGACCCAGTTCATCGCCTCCTTCTCGGCGCCGGAAGGGTTCTTCTGGGCCAAGCTTTCCGCCGCCTCCACGCTCGCCATCGCGCCGATCCTGATCCTCGGCTGGTTCTCGCAGAAGCAGCTGGTTCGAGGCCTGACCTTCGGCGCCGTCAAATGATCCCGCAGTAAGGAATTGCCGCCATGGGAAGCATTCAACTGAAAGACGTGCGCAAGGCGTTCGGCGCCGTCAACGTCATCAACGGCGTCAGTCTCGACATCAGCGAAGGAGAGTTCGCCGTGTTCGTCGGGCCTTCGGGCTGCGGCAAGTCGACGCTTCTGCGTCTCATCGCCGGCCTCGAGGACGTCACCTCCGGACAGGTGCTGATCGACGCCAAGGACATGACCAATGTCGGACCGTCGCAGCGCGGACTCGCCATGGTCTTCCAGTCCTACGCGCTCTACCCGCACATGAGCGTGCGCGGCAACATCGCCTTCGCGCTCAAGATGGCCGGCCAGAAGGCCGACGTCATCGAGCAGAAGGTGCGCAAGGCGGCGGCGACGCTGAACCTGACCGACTATCTCGACCGGAAACCCCGCCAGCTCTCCGGCGGACAGCGCCAGCGTGTCGCGATCGGGCGCGCGATCGTGCGCGAGCCCAAGGCGTTTCTGTTCGACGAGCCTTTGTCCAATCTCGACGCGGCGCTCAGGGTGCAGATGCGGGTCGAGATCGGCGAGCTTCACGAGGCGCTGAAGACCACCATGGTCTATGTCACCCACGATCAGGTCGAGGCGATGACCATGGCGGACAAGATCGTCGTGCTCGACCGCGGCTCGGTCGCGCAGGTCGGCTCGCCGCTCGATCTCTACAACAGGCCCAATGGCCTGTTCGTCGCCGGCTTCATCGGCTCGCCCACCATGAACCTGATCAAGGGCCCGCCCGCGGCCAAGCGCGGCGCGGAGACCATCGGCATCCGGCCCGAGCACGCCGACATATCGACCACGTCCGGCGAGTGGCCGGCGAAGGTGCGCCTCGCCGAGCACCTCGGCTCCGACACCTTCGTTCACGCCGACGGGGACAGCGTCGGGCCGCTCACCCTGCGTCTCGAGGGCGAGGCGCCCTTGACCCCAGGGCAGAGCATCTTCGTCACGCCGCGGGAAGCGCATCTGCACCGTTTCGACAAGGACGGCAGGCGGATGAACTGACGGCGGACCAGCGCCAGGCGCGTCAATGTCCATGAGCGGGTTCGAAGCATGAGCGTCAAACTCTCGGCCGCCGCGCTCGCGCGCTTGTCCCCGAACGTCGCCGTTCCGAAATACCGGCGCTCCGAGCTCAAACCCGGCATCGTTCACATCGGCGTCGGCAATTTTCACCGCGCGCATCAGGCGGTCTATCTCGACGATCTGTTCAACTCGGGCCGCGATCGCGACTGGGCGATCGTCGGAGCGGGGGTGCGCGAGGCCGACGGCGTCATGCGCGCGAAACTTGCCGAGCAGGACTGGCTGACGACGGTCGTCGAGCAGGAGGCGGAGACGACCAGGGCCCAGGTAACCGGAGCGATGATCGATTTCATCAAGCCTGGCGACGCCGCTGCGTTGCTGGACCGGCTCGCCGAGCCGCGCATTCGCATCGTCTCGCTCACCGTCACCGAGGGCGGCTACTACATCTCGCCGGCGACCCAGCATTTCGACGCTTCTCATCCCGACATCATCGCCGACGCGCGCGCCCTCGAGGCGCCGAAGACCGCCTTTGGGCTGATCGCCGCCGGCCTCAGGCGCCGCCGCGCCGCGGGCGTCGCCCCCTTCACGGTCATGTCGTGCGACAACATCCCCGGCAACGGCCATGTTTGCGAGAACGCCGTCGCCGGCGTCGCCGAGCTCGCCGACCCGGAGCTCGGGCGCTGGATTCGCGCCTCCGTCGCCTTTCCCAATTCGATGGTCGACCGCATCACGCCTGCGACCAGCGACCGGGAGCGCGCGTTCCTGCACGACCAATACGGCCTCGACGACAATTGGCCGGTCTTCTGCGAGGAGTTCCGGCAATGGGTGCTGGAGGACAAGTTCCCCTCCGGGCGACCGGCGCTCGAGACGGTCGGGGTCACCTTCACCTCCGACGTCGCGCGCTACGAACTGATGAAGATGCGGATCCTCAACGGCGGGCACGCCGCGATCGCCTATCCGGCCGGGCTCCTCGACATCCACTTCGTCCATGACGCGATGGCGGACAAAGAGATCGGCGCGTTCCTCGAAAAGCTGACCAAAAGCGAGATCCAGCCGGTCGTGCCGGCGCCGCCCAACACCAGTCTCGACGACTATCGCACGCTCATCGCGCGCCGTTTCGCCAATCCGAAGATCGCCGATACGATCCCGCGCCTGTGCTTCGACGGCTCGAACCGTCAGCCGAAGTTCATCCTTCCATCGATCCGCGACCGCCTGAGAGCGGGCGGGCCCATCCGGGGTCTGGCGCTCGAGACGGCGCTCTGGTGCCGCTACTGCTACGGCGAAACCGACCGCGGCAAGCCGATCGCGCAGAACGACCCGAACTGGGAGCGTCTCCAGGCGGCGGCGAAGCGGGCGCGCGGGGCCCCTGGCGCCTTCCTGGAGCTGAGCGACATTTTCGGCGAGCTCGGCCAAAACCCGATCTACGCCAACGCCTTTTCCGACGCGCTCTCCTCGCTCTGGGCGCGCGGCGTTCGCCCGACGCTCGCCGCCTATTTGTCGGACCAGCCTTGAGCGGCGGCGCCGCCTCGGTGAGCTGACGGCATCGGCGCAGAGGGCTTCTCCCCCATGTATCTCGATCGTTTCAATCTCAAAGGCCGCGTCGGGGTCGTCACCGGCGGCGCCCAGGGGATCGGCCTCGCCTGCGTGGAGGCGCTGTCTGAAGCCGGCGCTCATGTCTATATCGCCGACCGCAATCTGAAAGCCGCCAAGGAAGCGCAGGCGGCGATGAAGGCGAAGGGTTACGGCGCCGACATCGTCGAGATGGAGGTCACCGACTCGAGAGAGGTCGACGCCGCCGCGGCGCGGGTGATGAAGGAAAAGGGCCGCGTCGACATCCTGGTCTGCAACGCAGGCATCGCCCGCTCCGAGACAGCCGCGGAAGACGTGACCGACGAGCATTGGCTGAACGTCATCGACGTCAACCTCAATGGCGTCTTCTGGTGCTGCAGGGCCTTCGGCCGGCCGATGCTGGCGGCCGGTCGCGGCTCGATCGTGACCATCGGCTCGATGTCCGGCTTTATTGTCAACAAGCCGCAGGCGCAATGCTACTACAACGCCTCGAAGGCCGGCGTGCATCATCTGACCAAATCGCTTGCCGCCGAATGGGGCGCGCGCGGGGTCAGGGTCAATTCGGTCGCGCCGACCTACGTCAACACCCCGCTCACCGCCATCGCCAAGACCAACAAGGCCATGTACGACACCTGGATGGAGATGACCCCGATGGGGCGGATGGGCGAGCCCGACGAGATCGCCGCCGTGGTTCTTTTCCTCGCCTCCGACGCGTCGAGCCTGCTGACCGGATCGATCGTCCAGGCGGATGCGGGCTATACCTGCTGGTAGGCTCAGTCGCAAACGGATAGGGGACGCTATGGATCTCGGGCTTAAGGGGAAGGTCGCCGTCATCACCGGCGGCAGCGTCGGCATCGGTCTTGCGATCGCCGAGGGGCTCGCCGCCGAGGGCGTCGACATCGTGATCGCCGCCCGCAATGCGGAGCGGGTCCGCGCCGAAGCCGGCCGCCTCGCCAGCGCCTGCAAGGTTCGCGTGGAGGGCGTGGCCTGCGACGTCGCGACCCGCGACGGGACGGACGACCTCATCGCCGACGTCAAGCGCCTGTTCGGCGGCGCCGACATCCTCATCAACAACGCCGGGACCGGCAGCAATGAGACGGTGATGGAGGCGCCGGACGAAAAGTGGCAGGCCTACTGGGACCTGCACGTGATGGCGGCGGTGAGGCTGGCGCGCGGGCTTGCGCCCTTGATGAAGGAGCGCGGCGGCGGCGTCATTCTGCACAACGCCTCGATCTGCGCCGTCCAGCCTTTGTGGTACGAGCCGATCTACAATGTGACCAAGGCGGCGCTGATGATGTTCTCGAAGTCGCTCTCGACCGAGCTTGTCGGCGACAATATTCGCGTCAATTGCGTCAATCCCGGCCTCATTCTCACGCCGGACTGGATCAAAACCGCAAAACAGCTCACCGCGGACAAGGGCGGCGACTATGAGGCCTATCTCGACAGCGTCGCCCGCGAGCACGCGCCGATCAAGCGCTTCGCCACGGCGGAGGAACTGGCCAACTTCTTCGTCTTCCTGTGCTCGGACCGGGCGAGCTATTCGGTCGGCGCTACCTATTTCGTCGATGGCGGAATGCTGAAGTCGGTGTAGCCGCGCGCCGACCGCCTGTAGTTGCGGGCGCGGTCCAGAATTGGCGCGCCACCGACGCGCACGGTCACGCCGCCGGCTTGACCGTCAGTTTAAGGCCGAGCGCTCTTGTCGCTTTCGTGATCGTGTCGAGGGTCGGGTTCCCGCCGGGAACAAGGCCCTTGTAGATCGCCTCCCGGCTCAAGCCTACCGCCCGAGGGATTCAGTGACGGCCTTGCGCCGCCTCTTCGGCCTGCGGCGTCGTCTCCCGAATGACGGCCAGCCGGATCAGGTTGGTGACCCCAACCACGCCCGGAACGCTTCGCGCGTCAGACTCGGCGCAGGTTTTCTGGTAGGGCAGGTCCACA
>DATGHB010000021.1:0-2033 GCA_035308265.1 Roseiarcus sp. | reverse complement strand
GCTCGCCCGCCGCGCCCGCGAGCGGCGCCGGGACGCCTTCGTAGCCGCGTCCCTGGGGCGCGACGACTGGCCGGATCAGGACCGGCGCGACAGGCCCGGGCGCAACCGGCCGCCGCCGCAGCGGCCAAACTCTATCCGGCGAGCCGGTCTGGTCAGAACAGGCTGAGCTGCGCGCCCGAGCCGCTCGCCGCCAGCGTCGGCTTGCGGAAGAGATCGGTCCGCAGCGCCCGCGGCGTCTCGGTGTACCCCAGGCGCCGCGCGGCGGTCTCGAACCTGCGCCCGATCATCCAGGCGTAGGGCCCCGAGCCCGCCATCCGCTTCCCCCACTGGGCCTCGTAGTCCTTGCCCTCGCGCATCGACTGCATGAGCGAGACCGCGCGCTTCAGCCGGTCGGGATAATGCACCTGCAGCCATTCGCGGAACATGTCGCGCAACTCGCCGGGAAGCCTCAACACCACATAGCTCGCCTCGCGCGCGCCTGCGGAATAGGCGCGGGTCAGGATCGTCTCCAGTTCCTCGTCGTTGATCGCCGGAATGACCGGCGCGGCCATCACCCCGGCCGGCACCCCGGCGTCGTTGAGCTTTTCGATCGCCTCCAGCCGCTTTTCCGGCGTCGGCGCACGCGGCTCCATCTCACGGGCGAGCTTGCGGTCGAGCGTGGTCACCGAAACGAAGACCTTGACCAGGCCCAGCCGCGCCATCGGCGCGAGCAGGTCGAGGTCGCGCAGAATGAGATTCGACTTGGTGACGATCGAGAGCGGATGGCGGGCTTCCGCCAGCGTCTCGATCAGCGACCTGGTGATTCGATATTGCCGCTCGATCGGCTGGTAGGGGTCGGTGTTGGCCCCGAAGGCGATCGGCGCGGGCCGGTATTTGGGCGACGCCAGCTCGCGCTCGAGCAGCTCGGCCGCGCGCTCCTTGGCGAACAGGCGGGTCTCGAAGTCGAGCCCGGCCGAGAGGCCCATAAAGGCGTGGCTTGGCCTGGCGTAGCAATAGAAGCAGCCGTGCTCGCAGCCCCGATAGGGGTTGATCGAGCGGTCGAAGGAAATGTCGGGCGAATCGTTGCGGGTGATGATCGCCTTGGGCCTTTCCCATGTCACTTCGGTCGCGAGCGGCTCGGGCGCCTCCTCGCGCGTCCAGCCGTCATCGAACGCCTCGCGCTTCTCGGCTTCGAAGCGGCCCGAGACGTTGGTCGCGGCGCCGCGCCCGCGTCTGAGCTCGGGGCGAAGGAGGCGCTCGGCGATCGCCTCGGGGCGATGGCGCGGGTCAGGGGGAAGGGTTCGGATCGGGGTCGGGTTCATGGGCTTTCGTTCCGTAACGGAAGTTGCTGGAACAAATCATGAACAAGGAGATAGCGCCGCCTCGCCGCCGCGTCAAGGGCGGGAGCTCAAGGGACGGAGCGGCGGCGCGCCGGCCGTCGTCCGGCGCCGGCCAGCGGTGGCGGCGGCGCTGTCGAGCGCATATTGCGCCCACTGGCCCGCCTGCACGCCCGGCAGCTTCGGATCGCGCGGGCCGAAGTCGGACGCGGTGAGATAGAGCAGGTGCGCCGCGAGGCCCTGCTCGTTCATCCCGTCCGCCGCGCCGATATTTAACATATATGTTGCGTATTTATTTTTAAGAGTGGAACTAAACGGGGTCCCAACCCACTGAAAACATTATGGGGCGCCGGTAAAATTACTGTTGGGCCAAGGCGCCCGTTGCGTCGGCTCTCGTTCGGGCGGCCCTTCCAGCGATTCTGCTTGAAGGGGACGAGCCGTCCGAAGGTCGCGCCGGACGGCGACTTGCTCTACGATGAGCGTCGCACCAAGACCGGACCGCTTCGCCCCCATGGCCTCGCCCTTCACCGCGCGCGTTCATACCTCGGTCGCCGCCATCAATGCGGCCGCCTGGGACGCGTGCGCCAACCCGCCCGGCCGCTCGTTCGAGGAGGCCGAGGGGGAGCGGTTCAACCCGTTCCTCGCCCATGCTTTCCTGAACGCGCTCGAGGCTTCGGGTTCGGTCGGCGGGCGTTCCGGCTGGGGGCCCGCGCATGT
>DATGHB010000020.1:0-6532 GCA_035308265.1 Roseiarcus sp. | reverse complement strand
GGGGGGAGAGATTTGAGAGCGCTGGTTTTCGCCGCCGCGGCGGCCATCCTTCTGGCCGCGCCCGCGCGCGCCGAGGATTGCGGCCATGGTCCGCAGGGGTTCGGCGAGTGGCTGAATTCTTTCAAGCAGGTCGCAGTCGGCAACGGCATATCGCCGCGAGCCTTCGACGCGGCGCTCGGCGGCGTCGCGTACGATCCCGAGGTCAAGCGGCATGACGGCGGGGTCAAGATGTTCGGCCACAATCTGGCCGGCTTCGAGGCAAGCCATGTGACGCCGGGGATGGTTTCGCGAGGCAGGGCGGAGCTCAGGCGATACGCCGGGCCGCTGGCGACGATCGAGCGGCGCTTCGGCGTGCCCGGGCCGGTGCTGGTCGCGATCTGGGGCCTCGAGACCAGCTTCGGCGGCGATATCGGCTCGTTTCCCACCTATAGCGCGCTCGCCACCCTCGCCTGGGACTGCCGCCGCGCGGAGCGCTATCGCGCCGAGCTCATCGACGCGCTGATGCTGGTCGACCGCGGAATCATCGCCGAGCCGCGCCGCATTCGCGGGGCCTGGGCTGGCGAGATCGGCCAGACTCAGCTCATGCCCTCGGCCTATCTCATGTTCGCGACCACTCCCGACGGCTCAGGGACGCCGGACCTCATCCACAATTCCGCCGACGCGATCGCTTCGACCGCCGCTTTCCTCAAGGCCCATGGCTGGCAGCCAGGCGCCGGCTGGAACCAAGGCGAGCCCAATTTCGCCGCCATCCTGCAATGGAATTCGGCGGAGATTTACGCAAAGACCGTCGCCCTCTTCGCCGACCGGCTCGCGGGCAGGTAGCCCGGCGGCCGCTGCGCTCGCCGTTTGCGGCGACGCTGTCCCTTCGCGTCCAAAGCCTTAACGCTCCTGGTCTATAGGCGTCTTCGATCGCGCCGAGTCCGGCCTGATCGGACGCCCGATGACAATATTCGAACGCCGCGCAATTTCGCCTCCTGGCGCGTCCGCCGGACGGAGCCTCGCCGCTCTCGTGGGCCTCGCGCTGACGGCTTCGATCGCGCTTCTTCTCCATCGCGCAGCGCCTGACGCGCCCGCGATCGTCCCGGCGGGTTTGGCCGGCATCGCCGGGTTCGCCGCGCTTGCCCTGGCCTTCACGCTCGACGAGGCCGCGCTGCCCAAGTTGACCAAGGCGATCGCGGTCGGCGCTGGAGTGACCGTTTTCGGCGCGCTCGTCGAGCCGGAGGCGAGGCTCAGGCTCGTGAGTTTCGCTTCCGCCGCGTTCGGCCTGGGGCTCGCCTGGCGGCTCGCACGCACGGCGCGGAAACGCCGGGGCCTTTCATGGCCTTTCGCCGCGCTGTTCGCTGTCGCGCTCGCGCTTCTTTCGGCCTATGCGGCCCATCTCGTGCTCGTTTCGCGCGATCTGATGATCGCCGACTTCATGACCTATCGCTCCATTGCGATCATGGTCGGCCGGCTCATCGACGCGGGAAACTGGCCGCTCCTGCTCGGCGCCGCCGTCCAATCGATCACCCAGGACTATTCGTGGGCGCCGGCTCTCGTTCCGGGCCTCGCGCTGGCGGTGACTGACCCGACATCGCGCGCGATCTATACCTTCGTGGCTCTAGCCCTCTATGCCGCGCCGGCCGCGTTGGCGCTTTCGATCCTGGCGCGCGATCTGGCGCGCCGCGCCGGGTTCGCTCGCGATGCGCGCCCGACGACTGTTATCGCGCTCGGCGCCGGCGCCGCGTTCGTCTCCTTTCCGGCCGCGTTTGCGGTCGCCGCGCGCGGCATCCCGGATGTTGGCGGGCTCGTTCTGGTCGTGTGCGCTCTGAGGCTCGCCGAGAGTCTCGCGCGCCTGCTGGCGTTGCGGCAGGGCTTTGACCCGCTCGTTCGGCCGATGATCCGCCGCGTCGCAATGGCGCTGGCGCTGACCCTCTATGCGATGTTTGCCTTCCGGCGCTGGTATGCATTCGCGGCGGCGGGAATCGTCGTCATGCTGGCGCTCGAAGTCGGCGCGCTCGCGCTTCGTCGCGGCGCGCGCTTCCGTATGCGCGACGCGGTCGCGGCGACCGCGCTTGGCGCGCTGACGCTGCTCGCGCTCTTAAGCCCGATCCTCGTCGATTGGGCGCCGAACCTGAGCGCGCACGACTACGCGCAAACCTACGCCGCGTATCGCAAGCCTTGGGATCAATTCCTGCGAGAGCTCGGCGACTGGGTCGGGCTCATCCCTGCGCTCGCCGCGCTTGCCGGCATGGGCTGGCTCTGGACGCGCTCCCGCGACAGGCGCCTCATGCGCCTGACCGTTGGCAGCGCCGTGATCGCCGCCGCATTGTTCCTGCGCGTCCAGACCCCCTACATCCATCACCTCGACCTGATCGCGCCGGCGATCGCCGCGCCGGTCGCCGGGTCGCTCATGCACCTGTTCGCGCGCCGCGCTCCGGCCGCGCTTCTCGGCCTGGGCGCGCTTGGCCTGATCACGCTCTCGCCTTTGGGCGCGGCGCTCAATCCTTTGGGACTGGCGCCGATCGCCGGATTGCCGCGCGCGCCGCGCGCCGACCTCGGCGAGCTTGGCCGCCTCAAGGATTGGGTCGATCAGCGGGCGCGGCCCGACGCCAAGGTCTGCGGGCTCGGCTCGAGCTATACGTTCAGCGGCCAGCTGATCGGCGAATTGTGGCAGCTTCACCCGGAGCGGGGTCCGACTGGGAGCAAGCTCAGCGTCACAATGCCGGATGTCGACACGGTCGACGGGCCGCCGGGGGCGGCTCTCAAGGACTGCGCCGTCATCATCGTCGGCGATCCGGTCCAGACCCACCTCGATCCCGACTACCAGCAGACGGTCATCGTGCCCTCGCGCGAGATGCTGACGGGGCAGGGGATTGGCGCCAGGTTCCGCCGCACCGGCGAGGTCTTCCATCTGGAGCATGGCGTGAACGCGGTGGTGTTCGAACGCGTGGCGCCTTTGGACGATTCGGACATCGCAGCGCTTGACGCGCGCTGGGGCGCGGCGCGCGCCGCGCTGGGGTTCCGCGAGGACGGGCGGCAGCGCTGAACGCTGGCGGTCTTACCGGGCGCGGGCGCTCGGGGCCGCTATCGGGGGGCCTGTCCGGCGACGCCCGCCGTGCTCGCCGCGTGCTCGGCGATCATCAGCTCCTCGTCGGTCGGGATCACGAAGACGACCGTCGGCGAATCTTTCGCGCTGATGATCTGAGCGCCCGCGCGGTTCGCTTGCACGTCGAGATGGATGCCCATCCATTCCATGTCGCTAAGCGCCGCTTCGCGGACCCGCCACGAATGCTCGCCGATGCCGGCGGTGAACACGACCGCGTCGGCGCCGTTGACGGTCGCCGCAAGGCCAGCGAGCTCGCGCCGGATGCAGGAAACGAAATAGGCGATCGCATCGCGCGCCGCCGGGCTCTCCGACGCCTCGAGCTCGCGCATGTCCTGCGACAAGCCCGACATGCCCTTGAGGCCTGAGTTCTTCCACAGGAGATCGGATATCTCGTCCGCGCTCATCTTCTTTTCGGCCGCAAGATAAAGCACCACGCCCGGATCGAGCTGCCCGCAGCGGGTGCCCATCGCCAAGCCGTCGAGCGCGGTGAAGCCCATGGTCGTGGCGACGGCGCGACCGTCGTGGACGGCGCACATCGACGCGCCGTTGCCGAGATGGGCGATGATGACGTCCCCACGCGCGATCTGCGGCGCGATCGTGCGCAGCTTTCTGGTGATGAACTCGTAGGACAGGCCGTGAAAGCCGTAGCGGCGCACGCCTTCGTCATAATAGCAGCGGGGGAGGGCGTAGGTGTCGTGGATGAAGGGGTGGGCGCGATGGAAAGCGGTGTCGAAGCAGGCGACCTGCGGCGTCGTCGGGAAAGCCTGCATCGCCGCCTCGACGCCTGCGATGTTGTGCGGCTGATGGAGCGGCGCGAGCGGAACGAGCGCACGCAAGTTCGCGAGCGTCGCATCGTCGATGAGGACTGGCGCGGCGTAGTCCAACCCTCCGTGGACGATCCGATGACCGACCGCGGCGACCGACGAATCGTAGCCGGCCTTCCTGAGCCAGGCCAGAATTGCGTCCATCGCCGCCGCATGATCGACGCGGGTGGGCGACCGCTCGAAGCCGAGCTCCGCGGTCTCGCCCGAGGTCGTCCTGACCGAGCCTTTCGGGCTCGCGCCGATCCCCTCGATTTGCCCGGAGGCGAGCGGGCTCGGCTCGCCTCCGTTGAGGCGCCGGAACGCCGCGAATTTGAGCGACGACGAGCCGGCGTTCAGGGTCAGGATCACGGAATCCAAATGCGCTGCTCCGCGGACTACGGCGGCCGTTCCTTGACCAAGGCCTTGTCCCCCCGGCCAGTCTCCGCGGAGCTTCGTCCGGGACGCGAGCCGGGCGCGACCGTTGTCGGCCCGGCTCGCCAGAATCACCGGCGCTGCTTTTCTCCGCCGGTCTCGCCGCCCGCGCGACGAATGCGGATGCTCTTTTAGCGGATTTTCCGCCGCGAACAATCAGCACATTGGCGGGGCCGCCGCGCTTCTCGCGCGCGGGCCTTGATTCTGACGCGCGCATGCTGTCTTAAGCGCGCTGCTCATGGGCCGCCGGCCCGCGACCGCCGGGGATGATGAAGGCGATGAACTTTTCTCAACGGCTGACCTTTCTGTTCTCGGCGCCGATGTTCGACGCCGACGATCTCGAGGGGCTGAGAGTCAGCCAGATCATCGCGGCCATCGAGCGGATGGGGTTCGAGGTCATCAAGGCGCGGCGTCTCGAGGACGCAGAGATGGCGGTGCAGACCGACGCCGCGATCGGCTGCATGGTGGTCGACTGGGGCAAGAAGGGAATCGAAGGCAAGGCCGCTTCGCTGATCAATCTCATGCGCAAGCGCGGCCTCGACATGCCGATCGTCGTCCTCATCCGGCGCAAGCGCTTCGAGGACATTCCGGTCGAGGTGCTCGACTTCATCGATGGCTATGTGTTCCTGGCCGAGGAGACGCCGGAATTCATCGCCAGGAACCTGGTCTCGCGCCTCAAGCAATATGCCGAGACGCTCAAGACCCCGTTCTTCGGGGCTCTCGTCGACTTCCAGGAAGAGGGCAACCAGCTGTGGACCTGCCCGGGCCACAACGGCGGCGTCTTCTATAGCAGGAGCCCGATCGGGCGCATCTTCGTCGAGCATCTGGGCGAGGCGGTCTTTCGCGACGACCTCGACAATTCGATCCTCGAGCTCGGCGATCTTCTGACCCACGAGGGGCCGGCGCTGCAGGCGCAGAAGGAGGCGGCGGCGATCTTCGGGGCCGAGAAGACCTATTTCGTGCTCAACGGCACCTCGACCTCGAACAAGATCGTGCTCGCCAATCTCATCGCCGAGGGCGATCTCGTGCTGTTCGACCGCAACAACCACAAGGCCGCCCACCAGGGCGCGCTCATGATGGGCGGCGCGATTCCAATCTACCTGTCGACCGACCGCAACGCCTACGGGCTCATCGGCCCCATCCGCCCAGACGACCTCGACGAGAAGAGGATACGCGAGCGCATTCGCGACAATCCGCTGGTGACCGACAAGGAGGCGTGGAAGCGCGAGCGTCCGTTCCGCGCCGCGGTCATCGAACAATGCACCTATGACGGCACGATTTACGACGCCGAACGCCTCGTCGAGCGGGTGGGCCATCTTTGCGACTATATCGTCTTCGACGAGGCCTGGGCCGGCTTCATGAAGTTTCATCCGCTCTATGAGCGCCGGTTCGCAATGGGCCTGAAGAACCTGAACGAAGCCTCGCCCGGAATTGTCGCCACCCAGTCGGCGCACAAGCAGCTTGCGAGCTTCTCGCAGGCGTCGCAAATCCATGTGCGCGACCGCCACATCAAGGGCCAGCGCCGCCGGGTCGGGCATCGCCGCTTCAACGAAGGCTTCATGCAGTTCGCATCGACCTCGCCGTTCTATCCGCTGTTCGCTTCCCTCGACGTCGGCGCGCAGATGATGAAGGGCCGGTCGGGCGAAGTCCTGTGGGACGACACGATCCGGCTCGGCATCGAATTGCGCAAGAAATTGCGCGCCGTCAGGCGCGAGTTCGAGGAGAAAGAGCGAGACCCGGCGCGCCGCTGGTTCTTCGACCCGTTCGTGCCTGAGCGCGTTTCGATCCGGGACGCCGCGGTCGAGGGCGCGACCCACGAGGTGGCGTGGGAGAACGTGTCGACCGACCTCATCGCCCGCGATCCGCGCTATTGGGCGCTGAAACCAGGCGAGCCTTGGCACGGCTTCGCGGCGCTCGAAGAGGGCTTCGCGATCACTGATCCGGCCAAACTCACTCTGCTGACGCCCGGTTTCGATCGGGCGACCGGAGCTTATGAGGCGCATGGCGTGCCCGCTCCGGTCGTCGCCCAATACTTGCGCGAGAACCGGGTGGTGCCGGAGAAGAACGATCTCAACTCGCTGCTCTTTCTGCTGACGCCGGGCGTCGAGTCGAGCAAGGCGGGCACGCTGGTCTCGGCGCTGGTCGCCTTCAAGCGGCTCCACGACGACAACGTTCCGCTCGAGGACGCCATGCCCGAATTCGTCGCCAA
>DATGHB010000019.1:0-8102 GCA_035308265.1 Roseiarcus sp. | reverse complement strand
ATAACGCCATGGCCCTTCTCGACCGAGGGCGGATTGAGGCGGTCCGGTTCAAGGTTGATCTGCCCAATTATGGCGTCTTCGACGAGAAGCGGGTGTTCGCGCCCGGGCCGTCGCCGGGACCGATTGTGTTTCGCGGCGTGCGGGTCGGCGTGCCGATCTGCGAGGACATCTGGGGCCCGGACCCGGTCGAGTGCATTCTCGAGACGGGAGGCGAGATCCTGCTCGTCTCCAACGCCTCACCCTATGAACGCGGCAAGCTCGAAATCCGCCAGAACATTGCGGTTTCGCGCGTCGTCGAGAGCCGGCTGCCGCTGATCTATCTCAACATGGTCGGCGGCCAGGATGAACTCGTCTTCGACGGCGGCTCGTTCGCCCTCAACCCTGACCGCTCCTTAGGCGCGCAATTGCCGGCCTTCCGGCCCATGGTCGCGCGCACCGTCTGGGAACGGACCGACAAGGGCTGGCGCTGCGTCGAGGGCCCCAGCGAGGTGGTCGAGGAGGGGGACGAAGCCGACTATGCGGCCTGCGTCATGGGCCTGCGCGACTATGTCGACAACAACCGCTTTCCGGGCGTCGTGCTCGGCCTCTCCGGCGGAATCGACTCGGCGCTGTGCGCGGCGATGGCGGTCGACGCCTTGGGCGCGGAGCGCGTGCGGACGGTCATGCTGCCCTATCGCTTCACCTCGAACGAGTCGCTCTCCGATGCGGCGCAATGCGCGAAGGCGCTCGGCGTCGCTTATGACATCGTGCCGATCGCCGAGCCGGTCGAGGGGGTCGAGCGCGCGCTTAAGCGTATGTTCGAGGGCCGGGCGCGCGACATCACGGAGGAGAACATCCAGAGCCGCGCGCGGGGCACGGTCCTGATGGCGATCTCCAACAAGACCGGCGCCATGGTGGTGACGACCGGCAACAAGTCGGAAATGTCGGTCGGCTACGCCACGCTCTATGGCGACATGAACGGCGGCTTCAACCCGATCAAGGACCTCTACAAGATGGAGGTCTTCCGTCTGGCCGCGCTCCGCAATCGCTGGAAGCCGATTGGCGCGCTCGGGCCGGACGGCGAAGTGATCCCTGAGAACATCATCGTCAAGCCGCCGAGCGCGGAATTGCGCGAGAACCAGAAGGACGAGGACTCGCTCCCGCCCTATCCGGTGCTCGACGGCATTCTCAGGAGCCTCGTCGAAAAGGAGATGCGCGTCGCCGACATCGTGGCCGAGGGCTACGACCCGGAGACCGTGCGCAAGGTCGAGCGCCTGCTCTATCTCGCCGAATACAAGCGCCGCCAGTCGGCGCCGGGGGTCAAGGTCGGGCCGAAGAATTTCGGCCGCGACCGGCGCTATCCGATCGTCAACCGATTCCGCGACGCAGGCGTCGCTGCGCAAAAGCCGGACGCCTCGATCGCGCCGCGGAAGCCGGCGGGAACGAGCGAGCGGTTCGAGGAGTAGGGGAGAGGGAATTCACAATGCCGGGAAAATCGACTCGAACCGAACCGGACGCGACGGCCATCGGCGTCGAGGCTTATCTCTATTTCTACCCTCTGGTCACCATGGAGCTGACCCGCAGGCAGCTGACGAATGTCGTGAAGGCGGAGGGCATCAACGCCCCGATGAACGCCTTCGCCAACATTCCCGCCTTCCCCACGGCGGACATGAGGGCGGTCGTCCGGCCGAATTTCGACACGCTCTACTCGAGCGCATGGCTCGACTTGACCAGGGAGCCGATGATCGTCTCGGTCCCGGACACGCACGGACGCTATTACCTCTTGCCGATGCTCGACATGTGGACCGACGTCTTCGCGTCCCCCGGCTGGCGCACGACGGGGACTGAGGCCGGCGACTTCGCGGTGACTCCCCCCGGTTCTAGCGGTTCGCTGCCGGCGGGCGTCGTTCGCATCGATGCGCCGACCCCTCATGTCTGGATCATCGGGCGGACCAAGACGGATGGGCCACCGGACTATGAGGCCGTGCATGCGATCCAGGCCGGCTTCAGGATCACGCCGCTTTCGCAATGGGGCAAGCCCGTTCAGGCGGCGGTCGGCCATGTCGACCCCGGCATCGACATGAAGACGCCGCCGAAGGTCGCGGTCGATTCGATGCCGGCCGGCAAGTTCTTCGCTCTTGCGGCCGAAATCCTCAAATCGCAGCCCCCGCACATCACCGACCAGCCGATGCTCGCAAGGATGCGGCGGATCGGCGTCGAGCCGGGCAAGGGCTTCGACATCGACAGGATCGATCCGGCGATCCGGCCGGCGCTCGAGACGGCGCCCGAAGAGGCGCAGAAGCTGATGGCGTGGAAGTCGAGCAGCCTAGCCCGCGTCGCCAACGGCTGGTCGATGAATACCGACACGATGGGCGTCTACGGCAATTATTATCTCAAGCGCGCGATGGTCGCCCAGCTCGGCCTCGGCGCGAACCTGCCGGAGGACGCGATCTATCCGCTGAACCTCGCGGACGAAGAGGGCAAGCCGCTCGACGGGGCGAACGCCTATGTCCTGCGCTTTGAAAAGGGAGCGACGCCGCCCGCCAACGCCTTCTGGTCGGTCACGCTCTACGACGATCAGGGCTACCAGGCGCCGAACAGCCTCAACCGCTTCGCGCTTTCGAGCTGGATGCCATTCAAACTGGGCCCGGACGGCTCGCTCGAGCTCTATGTCCAGAGCAAAAGCCCCGGCGCCGACCGTGAGGCGAACTGGCTGCCCGCGCCCGAAGGTCCGTTCAACCTCACGATGCGGCTCTATGCGCCGAAGGGCGAGGCGCTGACCGGAAAATGGAATCCGCCGCCGGTCAGGAGGGGAAGCCAGCCCGGGCGCTAGGGCTCAACCGCTGGGCGCCGCCTTTTGCGCCGCCCCGCCCGCCGCCGGACCTGATATAAGCGACTCCGCCGGGCTCGAGGCGCCCAGGGAGGCTTTTCCATGCAGAACGTCGCGTTCAAGGCGGGAGAGACGATCATCGGCGAGGGAGACGAGGGCGATACGGCGTTCTTCATCGTCAGCGGCGCCGTCGACGTGATCGTGGGCCAGGGCGCCAAGGCCAGGAATGTCGGCCGGCTCGAGACCGGCGAAGTGTTCGGCGAAATGTGCCTGATCGAGCCGGGGCCGCGCTCCGCGACCGTCACCGCGGCCTGCGACACGGAATGCCTCGCCGCCTCCTATTCTGAGTTCATCGCCGCGATCGAGGAGAATCCGGAACGCGCGGTCGGCTTCATGAAGACGCTGGTCCGGCGCCTCCGCAAGATGAACGAACTGCTCGAAACCGCGAGCCCGAGCCGGGGCGGATTTCGCGCCATGCTCCGCGATTGCGCCCCGTCCGCGGGCCCGAACACGATCGCCCCCGAGGCCGCCGCCCTGTCCTGGACCATGCTGTGGTAAGTCCTTGGGGGGAATGGCCAATCGATCGGTCCGGCTGTCGTCTTTCCTTCATCAAGCGGCGATAATCGAGGACGATCAGGGGAGAACCCATGGCCGATATGTCAGCCGACCTCGAGCGGGAGCTGGACCGATTGCAGGCCGCCTACAGGGCGGCGGTGGACGAATGGGTCACGGCGATCCGCACGGAAGAGGCGCTGGCCTCCGGCGCCCATGACGTCGCGGAGCTCGACCAATGGGAAGCGGCTCACTTCCGCGAACACAAGCTGCACAAGGAGGTCGACTACAGGAAGCGCCTTTACGAGGATGCGCTGCGCCGGGAATTCTTCGGCTTTTGACCGCGGGCGTTCTGGGGTCCGCCGACCGGCGCCCGGTCGGGCCGGCGCCATGAATTCAACCGAGCTTGACAGGGCGTCGCAGTTCACGCCAACTCGAACCGGATTTCGGCGAGCCGAGGCTCAAGGGCCGGCGCGAACCGGCCCGGCCGCCGGGCAGCCGTCATGGAGCGTCCGGTTCGGGCATGAACAAAACCGCGGCAGATCCCGCCCAGCCCTATCGCGCCCTGATCGCCGGCTATACCGACGCGATCCGCCAAAGCGATTTCAAGGCCAATATCGCGATCCTGTTCGTGGCCTTCATGATGGGGCCGGTTCTGGGCAATTATTCCCGGTTTCCTCACTATCTGCCGATCCCCTTCGTCCTCTTGCCGTTCCTCATCGTCTACATATGCCTGCTTGCGGTGCTCATTCCCCGCTATCCGCGCCGGGGCGCCAAGCATTTCATCGTCGCCCGCAACGCCGCAGTCAGCGATTTCGCCAAGGTCGTCGAAGCCGACGATGAGCTCGAGCAGCTGAAACTGCGCTGCTCGGTTCTGTCCGAACTCCTGTGGTGGAAGACGCTCTACATTCGGATCAGTTTCTTCGTGGCGATGGCGAGCATCGCGGCGAGCATTTTCCTGCTCATCTACGTCTGGTATATCTAGAGAGGGCGCCGCACCCGTGAGCGATCCGAGCCCGATGGCGCGCCCCGGCATGATCGTGATGTCCAAGGATCACGAGGCCCAGTTGCGCAACCTGATCGCGGGCTACGGCGATTCGATTCGGCTGAGCGACATCAAGGCGAATATCGCGGTTCTGTTCGTCGCCATCATGATGGGGACGGTGCTGCAGTTTCGCGACCAATATCCCAAATATCTGAGCGTTCCGGTGCTGCTCGCCCCATTCATCCTCATCTTCTTCAATCTGCTCGCCTCGGTCTATCCACGATTTCCCCGGGTGGGGCGAAAGCGATTCCCGATCTGGCGCCGCTCGAGCGCGGAGGATTTCGAGTTCATCGCCGACCCGACGCTCGAGCTTGAGGAACTGCCTGTCCGGTGCGCGCTGCTGTCGCGGATTCTCTACTGGAAGAACGTCACCCTTCAGGCCGCCTATCTCATTTCGATGGCCACGCTCGCCGCGGGAGGGGTGGCGTTGTTCGTGAGCTGGCGGCTGGGCTGACGATCCCCATGGCCCGCATTCACTTCGAGCGACCGAGCCGCCTCCAGCCCATGCTCTCACACACGAGCCCGCCCATCATGCATCCCCGGGTCGTCATGCGCGTGCGGACCACATAGACGCGGATCGAATAGGTCTCGCTGCGCTGCGGATCGAAGGCGCTTCCCGACCATTTCCCGGCGCCGGCCGCCCTGATCTTGAGGATCAGCCGATCGCCGACCTTTTCTCCCGCAACCCCGCGACTCACCCAGGTGTTGCGCGCGCAAACCGCAGCGCCGCAGGATGCGACGCGGATTCTGGTCTTGCCGTCCGCGCGCGCCCAGGCGCCAAGGTACGGGGGCTCGGCGGCGAACGAGGCGCCGGCCGCTCCAACCATCAGTAACGCCGCCAGCCCTGCAACAATTCTCCGCGCCATCCGCTGCCCCCTGATGCGTCGCCGTTCACGCAGCCGAGCGACTCGGCTTTGCCGTGTTCGATGCGTATTCCGTTCCGTGTTTGACGCTTTGAATCAACCACTTTATTAGTTTTGCGGAGCGGCGCCTGCCCGACCGAGGCGCGAAAACCACACTCAAACTGAATTCGCCGGACCGCACTGAAGATCGGCTCGGCGTGGATACGGGAGAGAAACGATGCTGACGATCAAGGCGGCGCTCGCCGGAACCGTTGCCTGCGCCTTTGCGGCGACTGCCGCGATGGCTGAACCCAAGACCAATCTCCTCAGTCAATGGTCGCAAGGCTCCGACGCGGCGGCGATCGCCAAGCTCGGCGACATGTTCACCGCCGCTGGCGGCAAATGGGAGCAGACCTCGATCGCCGGCCATACCGCCAACACGCTCGCCAAGCTGCGCGCCGACGTCGTCGCCGGCAACGCGCCCCCGGCAGTGCAGCTCAAGGGGCCGGAGATCGCCGAGTGGAACGAAACCGGCATGACCGCCAATCTCGACGATCTCGCCAACAAGGAAGGCTGGGACAAGGTCGTCGCGCCCGAACTCCTCCCGGTCATGAAGCCGGCCGGTCACTGGGTCGCGGCGCCGATGAATATCCACCGCATCAACTGGATCTGGGCCTCGACCAAGGCGATGGAGCAGGCGGGAATCAAGACCCTGCCGAAGACCTGGGCGGAATTCAACGCCGACTGCGACAAGGCGGTCGCCGCGCATCTCATCTGCCTCGCCCATTTCAGCGCGGATTGGACCGACGCCACGACGTTCGAGGTGGTGCTGTACGGCCAGGACATCGACCTCTTCCGCAAGGCCTTCGTCGAGGGCGACACCAAGGCGATGCGCTCGCCAGGCATGGTCAAGGCGCTCGAGCAGATGCGCTTGATGGTGTCGAAATACATGGATCCCGGAATCGCCGGCCGCGACTATGACACCGCCACAGCGATGATCGCCAAGGGGCAGGCCGTGTTCATGATCATGGGCGACTGGCAGATCGGCATCTTCACCGCCGCCGGCCTGAAGACACCCGCCGACTACCAGTGCGGACAAGCCCCGACCGACTGGGGCAAGCCCGGCTTCATCCTCAATTCCGATTCGGTGGTCTTCTTCAAGCAGAAGGACCCGGACTACGTCGCGGGTCAGACGCTGCTTGCCCACCTCATCATGTCGCCGAAGTTCCAGACCGTGTTCAATCAGGCCAAGGGCTCGATTCCCGCCCGGCTCGACATCGACCTCAAGGATTTCAATCCCTGCCAGCAGGAGTCGCAGAAAGCCTTGCAGGCCTCGATCGCCGACAAAACGCTGGTGCGCTCGTTGGCCCATAACATGACCCTCCTGCAGAAATATCGCGGCGCGATCCTGGACACCGTCACTTCGTTCGTGAACAACCCGAAAATGACCCCGGAAGAAGCCGCCAACGCCATGGCGGACGCGGTCGAGGCGCAAAAGTAAATAGCCCGATCCGGTCGCGCGGCGCCCCCGTCGCGCGACCGCATTGCCGATGCGATTGAACGCGGAGCCGATGTCGAGCGTCCTGACCGCGAGCGAGGCCATCCGGGCAAAAGCCCGCCGGCGCGACGTTTTGGGATCCTGGACCCCGAGGCTGGCGATCGCGCCCGGGGCGCTGGCCAGCCTCGTTTACGTGTTGGGATTCACGCTGTGGACGCTCTATATCTCGCTGTCCAACAGCACAATGCTGCCGACCTACCGATTCGTCGGCCTCAAGCCCTATTTCGATCTTTGGTCGAACGAGCGTTGGAAAGTCGCGTACGGCAATCTTTTCTATTTCAGCGCGTTCTATGTCGTTCTGGCGCTCGCCGTCGGTCTGGCTCTCGCCATCGCCATCGATCAGCGGGTCAGGGGCGAAGCGGTGTGGCGGACGATTTTTCTCTATCCGCTCGCCGTCTCGTTCGTCGTCACCGGCACGATATGGAGCTGGCTTTACAGCCCCGACGCGGGCATCGAATTTCTGGTGCGCAGCCTCGGCTGGCACGATTTCACCTTCCGCCTGATCACCAATCGCCACACCGCGATCTACGCGATCATCGCCACCGGCGTCTGGCAGTCTTCCGGCTTTGCGATGGCCCTCTTCCTCGCTGGGCTTCGCTCGGTCGATCCCGACCTCATCAAGGCGGCGCAGATCGATGGCGCTGGCCCGTTGCGCATCTATCGCAAAGTCGTTCTGCCGTCGATTGCGCCGATCTTCGTCGCCGTCGCGGTCGTGCTGCTGCAATTCGCCATCAAGACCTTCGACCTCGTCGTCGCGCTGACCGGCGGGGGCCCGGGGATCGCGACCACCTTTCCCGCCAACTACGTCTATGACCTCATGTTTCAGCGCGGCGAAATCGCCGTCGGCGCCGCGGCGGCGATCATGATGCTGGCGGCGCTGGCGGTGGTGCTCGTGCCCTACGCTTTGTGGACGGTCTGGCGCTCGAGGCGGGAGGCCGCCGCCCATGGCTGACGCAGTCTACGATGCGGCGTTCGATTCGCAGGCTCGCAGCGAAAATCTTCGCTTCGCCCTGCGGCGAGTCGCGATCTACGCCTTCCTCACCTTGTTCGCGGTCATTTATCTGCTGCCGCTGTTCGTGGTCGTCGCCAATTCGTTTCGCCAATTGCCGGAGATCGCACGGAACGGGCTTATCGCATTCCCGCAAAGCTTATCGCTGAGCGCCTGGCCGAAAGCCTGGGCGCATTATTGCGTGGCGGGCACCTGCGAAGGCATCAAGCGCAATTTCTTCAACTCCCTTTACATGACCATACCCGCGACGATCGTCTCCACCCTCATCGGCGCGCTCAACGGCTACG
>DATGHB010000018.1:0-2602 GCA_035308265.1 Roseiarcus sp. | reverse complement strand
TCCCAAGACCAATTGGGGCGGCAACAACGTCGGCGACTATTGCAATCCGAAGGTCGACGCGCTGGCGCGGGCGGCCCTGCAGGAGCCCGACGAAGAGAAGCGCGACGAGATTTTCGCTCACGCGTGGAAGATCTCGCTGTTTGACGATGTGGGCTACATTCCGCTGCATCAGCAGGCTCTGGCCTGGGGCGTGTCCAAGTCCACTCATGTGATCCAGCGGCCGGACAATTATTACATCTTCGCCTGGGTCAAGAAGGATTGATCGCCTTCATCCTGCGCCGCGTGCTGGCGTCGATCGGCGTCCTGATCGCCGTCGGGCTGATCGCGTTCGCGATGTTCCGCTATGTCGGCGATCCGGTGAACCAGATGGTCGGGATCGAGACCTCGGCCGCGGAGCGCGAGGCGTTGCGCCACCAGCTCGGCCTCGACCAGCCGGCGATCGTGCAGGCGGCGCGGTTTCTTTTCAACGCGGCCAGGTTCGATTTCGGGGTGAGCTACCAGTTCAAGCAGCCGGTTTCCGATCTCATCGGCGCGCGCATGCCCGCCACCCTCGAGCTCGCGTTCGCAGCCTCGATCCTGGCGCTGGCGGCTGGGGTGCCGATGGGCGTGTACGCGGCGCTCCACCGCGACAGCGCGCTCACCCGGGCGTTTCAGGCGCTCTCGCTCATCGGCATTTCGCTGCCGACCTTTCTCATCGGCATTCTGCTGATCTATCTGTTCGCGGTCGTGCTGCGCTGGCTGCCGTCGTTCGGCCGAGGCGACGTGGTGCATATCGGTTCGTGGTGGACGACCGGCCTGCTCACGGTTTCGGGACTGAAATCGCTCATCATGCCGTCGATCACGCTCGCGCTCTTTCAGATGACGCTGATCATGCGCCTCGTGCGGGCCGAGATGCTGGAGGTCCTGCGCTCCGACTATATCCGCTTCGCTCGCGCGCGCGGCCTTTCCGAGCGCGCCGTCCATTTCCGCCACGCGCTCAAGAATACGCTGATTCCGGTGATCACCGTTGTCGGCCTCCAGCTCGGCTCGATCGTCGCCTTCTCCATCATCACCGAAACGGTGTTCGCCTGGCCGGGCATGGGCCAGCTCTTCCTGCAATCGATCCAGAACGTCGACATTCCGATCATGGCCGCCTATCTCATGCTGATCGCGACGCTGTTCGTGGTCATCAACCTCATCGTCGATCTCATCTACGTGGCCGTGGACCCGCGCCTGCGCGTCCACATCGATCGCGGGTCGAGTTGAGATGAGTGAGATCGCGGCGCCAGAAAGCGCGTCCGGGCCGGAACGAACCCTCACCCAGCGCCTCAGCGACAACGATCTTCTTGCGAGCTTCCTTGCCTCCAAGGTCACGGTCGCGGCGGGGATCGTGACCGTGATCCTCTTTTGCGCGGCGCTGCTTGCGCCGCTCATCGCGCCGACCGACCCGTTCAACCCCGCGACCAACTACCTCACCGACTCGCTCGACCCGCCGAGCTTCCTGTCCGGCGGAGACCCGCGATTCCTTCTGGGCACCGACGACCAGGGTCGCGATCTTTTGTCCGCGATCCTCTATGGGCTGCGGGTCTCGCTCTCGATCGGTTTTCTGAGCGTCGCGCTCGGCGCCGCGCTCGGCGTCTCCCTGGGGCTCGTCGCCGGATACGCGGGCAAGTGGACAGATTCGGCGATCATGCGGATCGCCGATGTGCAGCTCACCTTTCCGGCGATTCTTATCGCGCTCCTCCTGGACGGCGTCGCGCACGCGCTGCTCAAACCCGAAAGCCGCGACGAGTCTGCCTTCGCCGTGCTGGTGCTCTCGATCGGTCTTTCGTTCTGGGTGCAATATGCGCGGACCGTCCGCGCCTCCACCATGGTCGAGAAGACCCGCGATTACGTGCTTGCGGCCCGGCTGATCGGGCTCTCGCATCCGCGCATTCTCGTCTCCCACATCCTCCCCAACGTGATGGGCCCGGTCCTGGTGATCGCGACCATCAACCTCGCGCTCGCCATCATCACGGAGGCTACCCTATCCTTTCTCGGCGTCGGCCTGCCGCCGACCGAGCCGTCGCTCGGCACGCTGATCCGCATCGGGCAGAACTACCTGTTCTCGGGCGAATGGTGGATCGTCGCGTTCCCCAGTCTCACACTCGCGGTCCTGGTGCTGGCGGTGAACCTGCTCGGCGACTGGCTGCGCGACGCGCTCAATCCCAGGCTGAAATGACCGGCGCGCTCCTTTCGGTTCGCGATCTCAAAGTCGAGTTCGCCACGCGGAAGGGGCCGCTCACCGCGCTCGACGGCGTCTCGTTCGACATCGCTCCCGGCGAGGTTCTGGGCGTCGTCGGCGAATCCGGCGCCGGCAAGTCGCTGACCGGACTTGCGGTCATCGGCCTACTCGATCCGCCGGGCCGGATCGCCGGCGGCGAGATCAGGCTCGACGGCGAGCGCATCGACAATCTGCCGCAGGCGCGGATGCGCGAGATTCGCGGACGTCGGATCGGCATCATCTTCCAGGATCCGCTGACCAGCCTGAACCCGCTCATGCGCATCGGCGATCAGCTCGCCGAGACCATCCAGGCTCATAAGCGGGTCGGGCGGCGAGACGCGAGGGAGCGGGCGATCGCGT